>CAZZEV010000001.1:0-29304 GCA_964653305.1 uncultured Cellvibrionaceae bacterium
TCTCGATTAGCTTCCGTAAAGCTGTGGCGTGAAGATCCTTATCTTGTTTTTGATTAATAAAGCCACCCGGTAAAGACCATCTTCCCTTTTGTGGAAACTCACCGCGCTCGACCATCAATACATGCAGCTTGCCATCCAATAGCGTAAAAATAACCACGTCTACCGATACCAAGGGTACGTCGTAGTCATGGATGTTGTAGTGTTTTAGATACTCTTTTTCGGAGCTATGCATGGTAATAGTTGTTCTCAAAAGGAAGATTAAAAAATAACTTGCCAATTAAGTGGCATTTGGCCAATAATAAATCCAGTGAGCTCACATAGCAAGTTAATTGCAGTGCTGACTATTAACGGTGGCGAGATAGACTTGCCGCTTTCACCATCAGCAAGGGTCTTGCGATATGAACAAACCATTCGATTTTACCGTCTTTATCGGTCGCTTCCAGCCATTCCATGCTGGCCACTTAAAAGTGGTACAGGAAGGCCTTAAACAGGCCGACAAACTTATTCTCTTAATCGGTTCTGCGTGGCAGCCACGTAATACCCGCAACCCATGGACGCATCAAGAACGCGAAGAAATGGTTCGCGCCTGTTTAAGCGAGGCTGATAATGCGCGCCTGCTTTGCTTACCTTTAATGGACGTGCCTTACAACGATGAAATTTGGGTTCGCAATGTGCAATCTACCGTAAACGGTCTGGTAACCGCGCATTACACAACCCCTCATCGTGCAGCAAAAATTGCCTTGATTGGCCATAAAAAAGATCAAACAGGTTTTTACTTAAATCTGTTTCCACAGTGGCACAGCATCAGCATTGAAAATCATCGTGCGATCAGTGCTACGCCTGTGAGAGAAGGCTATTTTATTGGTGATGCTCAGCAAGTCATTACGAGCATGGTAGATACCGAGGTGCTACCAAAAGTTGTAGCAAATTATTTATTGAATTTTGCAAAAGCAAACGATGGTTATGCGCAAGTACGTGACGAAATCTTGTTTATCAAAAAATATCAGGAAGCGTGGAAAGCAGCACCTTATGCGCCAACCTTTGTGACCGTGGATTCAATAGTTATTCAATCTGGCCACGTACTTTTAATCGAACGCAAAGCAAATCCAGGCAAAGGGCTCTGGGCATTGCCCGGTGGATTTCTAGATCAGGGTGAGCGAGTGCTGGATGCGTGTTTACGAGAATTGCGTGAAGAAACGAAATTGAAAGTTCCAACGCCTGTTTTGAAAGGCTCTATCAAACGTCAAGCGGTTTACGATGACCCACATCGCTCAGCTCGTGGTCGTACAGTAACTCATGCGTTTTATATTGAATTAGAACCCAATGCGGAATTGCCAAAAGTAAAAGGTGGTGATGATGCAAAACATGCGCGTTGGGTTCCCTTAAGTGAACTAGACCCGCAGCTGATGTTTGAAGACCATTATTTTATTATTCAGGATATGTTAGGTGCGGTGTAATAACGCTTCTATCCATTAGCGCATTTCAACAATTAAACTCTAAAAAGGAAAAAGCATGAGAGAAACCGACGAGTTTTATTTTTTCTGGCACCATCAATTTGGTCAATGGACCAAAAGAGACATAGTTGACCCAGACGGTATTACCTACAATTGTTGCGAACAGTACATGATGTATAAAAAGGCCCAATTGTTTGGAGATGCTGTAATTGCGCAAAAAATACTAAATGAGCCAGAGCCTTCAGTGCAACAAAAGTTGGGCCGCGAAGTCGGCGGCTACAAACCAGAAGTCTGGGATGCCCACAAATTTGGAATAGTTTGGTACGGAAACTACCTTAAATTCACCCAGCATGCAGACCTCGCGCAAAGATTAATCGCTACGGGCAATAAAATTATTGCAGAGGCATCGCCCACCGATTTGGTTTGGGGCGTTGGTTATGCGGCAGAAGACGATGACATATTAAATCCAGACAATTGGCGGGGACACAATCTGCTAGGTCAGGCGTTGATGTCAGTGCGGGCCTCCATCCTCGTTACTAACAAATAGCTATCAAAAATCTTTAGTAAAAAGCACTTCATTACCTGCCTAACTAAGTGTTTTTTTAGTTAGGCTCTTAAGTCTATTGTAATCTCTTACCCAAAATTCTAAAGAGTCTCTTATTGTGCGACAGAGGTACCCGCTAGGGTATCTTGAAGTAACGCATTAATACCCTCAATAGAATATGAGTTCCGCCTTTTTTGATTCACCTTAGCAATTGTCTTTTATTGAAATGACGAATTGCAAATTTCTCATCCCAAAAATCCTAATTTTCAATATCCACAGAGTCAATTTTCTTCTGAGGTGGCATTTCGCTTTTTCTTATTTACACAAGTTTGTATTTTCTGCAGGTTGCAGAAATCTTGAAAAAATATGCGGTTCGTAATTTTTGATGGGCGTTTATTTCGTTCCTGTCGGTAGAGCATCGCTAAAATAAGGCAAGTTTGTATTATCAAAAGCCGCTCCGTTTAAAAAATAAAATTCGTATGCAGCAGAAAAACTGCTGAACCGAATTAATTTTTTACGGAGCGTAAAATGAGTAGAGTAAATCTCAATATTAGACCAGCCGTATTTTCAGATGCATTGCATATATACGAGTTCGGATTGAAAACACTTCGCGCTAAAAATGATCCGCTGTGCCAAACTTTCACGTTAAAGGAAGTAGAGCATCATCTGAGAAATGAAAGCAAGTACTGTTTTGTTGCAGTAGATAGCAAAAATGTAATTAAAGGATTTGTGCTTGCAGCGAAACACTTTGAAGAAAACCCGCAGTATGGCCACATTGAGTGGGCTGCTGCAAAGTTTGGCTTCGGTAAATATTTAGCTAGGGTTGCTCGAAACGTATTACTTGTCGACGGCGTTGATCTTTCTATTTGCGAGGTTTGTGCGAGTAATACAGAATGCATAAATGGTGTCATAGCCGAGGGAGGTAAAATTTTTAGTACCAAATTTATGTGCTCTGAAGTTAAGCGCGGCCTTGTTGTGTTGTGTGAAGTGATTCAAACGGTGAATTTGTTTTTGGTTAGCAATAAAGTCAGTCTTGCTTAAGCTACATGATATCCCCGCTAAAATGAGAAATTTTAGCGGGGATATTTTTTACTTAATAAGCGTCAACGTTAAAGAGCGAAACCATTAATTTTTCCATAAAAAAATGATGGGTTTACGATTTCCAATTACCTAGTTTTTTTACTGTGTACTCCACTAGTTTTGCATTGAGAGCGATCATATCGCTGTAAGTTAACTCCTGCCCTCGGAGATGATCAGGTACCTGCATTTCTATAAGAAAAAAACGCGCTCCCTGAGCACACACATCGGCAATTTTTTGTGTAGGTAGGGTGCCTATTATCCAGTCGTTAGGTTGAAAGGTAATATCATCCTTTAGTCGTTCTAATAATTTGCAGGGTTCTTGAATTTGTTGTTGTAGCCAATGAACAGCTCCTTGGTGACGACTGATAAGATAAATCATTTTTCTAAGTCCTCTATTTTATAGCCCGCTTCCGTAATGCGTTCGCGTAAGTATTTGGCATAGTCACGGGCTTCTCTTTCTTTTTCATAATATTGCTGTTTCATGTCGTTCCTATCCCAATTTTTAGCCTCCCAATAGTATTGTTCAGCTAAGTTATCTTGGTGTTTGGCCATGCGTAGGTTTTGTTTAGCCTCTTCTAAATTCATAGTGCCCCCTGAGCGTTGATTAATTGCGGCTAATGGAAATGCGCAAACCACTATGCCAAAGAAGAGGGGGCGGCGAGATAAAGGCAAGTTTGTGAAAATATTGGCTGCTTGAGCAGCCAATCAAAGTGGAGTTGTCAGGGTTGATAATGTGCGTTGGCGGGAGCAAATTTTGTTATGCCGTTATGCATTAGATAGCGGTAGATGTTCCTGCAACCTAGTATGAATATTGCTGATTTGCATAGTACAGGGTCTTAATTACCTAAACGGTAGATGTTCCTGCAACGAGTTTGATACCGAAAAAGAGCTTCTCTATATCAGTCTTAATTACCTAAACGGTAGATGTTCCTGCAACAACGCCCTTTATAACCTGCGCCGGGTAAGGCTTTTAAGGCTATATTGGTAGACCTCATTTGCATGCAGGTAATCGGCAGATTTTTGTGCTGAAAAAGAAGCATTTTCAACATTATTTGTCTGCTAACCCATTGATTTTATTCAATTGGTTAACCTACATGCTGGCTTAAATCTTATCATGTTGAAATTAAAAGAAAAATAATTTTTGGGCCAATAGGCATGTTAGATTCACCAGTGTTTATTCAAGTGTAATGTTCAGCGGCGCAAGTTTCTCCTTCATTTTCTTTTTGTCTTTACCTAACCAGATCAATGCATTTTTAGCGGCATTGTAAATGAGTCGTCTATCTGCTTCGTCTAGTGATTTGGATTGTTCGATGATATTGCTAACGGCCGTATCTAAAACTCCACCGGGTTGTTTGCGCGCAATAGCTTCTTCGGCTTTTTGAATCGTAGTTAATTGATGAATAAGTTTTTCTGCTGGGCTTAATGCCTCATATTTTTCAGATTGAAAATCATTATTTTTCTCCACATTCTTTTTAAAGCGACCATAGCCTACTGCTGTTTTTGCGCCTGCACCTATCCACTTCAAGGCATTTTCTAATGCGCTCATGGCATTTTTTGCATCAGTAACAGAGACTTCACATTGATTATCGCGTGGGGCAATCATAAACAGTAAATTAATTTTTTTTACCACTAAAAAAGGAATAGGAACAGGGCTGTGCCAATCAGCAGGGGCATGGATTGCGTAATTTTCTGAAATAATTTTATCACCTTGCGCATACCATTCACCCATGTGGGGCGTCATTATGTCGCAGGCAAGTTTTACAGGTTCTGTTGGAATTGCGTCGAAAAATACTAGGCCACCCGTTTGGGTTGGGTTGCTTTCATCGTCAGGGTTGTGGGAGCCAAACCATCTTTCTTCTAGGTTTTCATCTTCATTATCAATTTCCATCCATTCTTGCACGAATGCACGTAACAATCCTTTAACGCCTGATGATGGCAAATAAGGAACGCCGAGCGTAGGGTGCCATGTCAGGCCATTTTCTACTGGGTGGTTGTTGCCAAGCCCTGTGGCAAAATGCCAATCGTTATTGAAATAGGAAACTTCAGCTTGTAAAAATTGTGCCAAGGTTTTGTGGCGCTGCTCATATTCAGCTAACAATTTTTTGTCACCTCGTTCACCTGCAACGGTATCTATCCATTCTTTTTTCAATGTTGCATCAAGAGTCCATTCTTTTTCTGGAAAATGACTTTTTCCCCCATTTCTATTTTCTACATATCCATCATGGTATGCGTTGAAAAAACGTGTGAACCATAATCCTGTGTTGGCACCCGCAGGCATAGTAGTTTCGTGCTCTTTTTCGCCAGCCAGTTTATAGAGTGGATTTTTGTGCATGTTGAATACCTACAAATAAGCTTTGGCTATGGTTTTAAGGTGATAGGTGTATTCTTCTGCCTCTGCGCTCGCGGCAAAGTAGATTTGCATGTTGTGCTGGGTAATAGACTCAACCAAATCTTTGGCTTTATCGCCGAATATTTTTTGATGCTCACAAAGCCAATGTTCCAAGGCCTTATAAACTAGGCCATAACCGTCTGCATCGTTATTACTTTTTGCTTTGCTTTTGTAAAAAGCAGCAGCTTGAGCTAGGCCGTTGCACCTAATCATATAGGGCAGCTCAGCCGTGCGGCTAAGGATCTTTGCAGCCTTTGCTTTATATTCTTTTTCAAATATTTCGACTTTTTCTAGCGCATGTTTTACGCGCAATTGTTGCAAGGTTTGCATTATATATTCCCCTCTTTATACAACCCTATTTTGCACCAGCCCATGCCTAGGGTTTCATTGCCGCCTACTTGTAAATAATCATTTAGCACATCTTCTTTTATGCTTGTCATGATTGATTCGGCCTTTAAGGCATCGTCTTTTTTACGCGAATCATTTGCGGTAACAGGAATATATAAAATGGTGTCAGGTGGTAGAGTTTCTTCATACCACAGCGCGCCGGACTTCACTGTCTTGTTATTGTTGTCGATGGCAATGTGTGGGTTTACTGGAGTCGCACGTTTTGCTAGGTGTGCAAACATATCGTCATGAATAATCACCAGTTGATTGTTGAGTTTTTCTTTAAAGCGTTCATCTTCAGGGAAAAACTGACTTAGCCACTTAATGAGGCCATTACAATCTTCTTTGCTTAATGTGAATTGAAATTCTTCCAAATAAAGAAATCCAGCGTCCCCTAAGTGTACAGCTTCTTCTTTTGTTGGCTTTGGAATGGTCGGGTCTATTTTATGGCCTAGCCGTTCTAAGCAATCAAGTGCTGAATACAAAATTGCAGGGCAAGTTACAAATTTAAAGTGACTGGTTAAGCTGCGTACAGGGAGTAATAATAAGCGTGCATCATTAACCTCAATCGCACCTGCATGTTCCTGTGCATTAGTGGTTTCTGGGCCAAAAATGCTATCGATATTTGAAATACTTTTTTGTCTGGCTTTCGCGCGTAATGCCCCTTTCATTGCTGAGCCAAATACACAAGGCCAGCCTGTGGTTTTTTCTCGCATAATGGGTAAATCAATAATCCCAAGCGATGAACCGGCGCCAGCGTGAATAGAGGTTTGTGCATAAAGTCCGAAAATGTGATTCGTCATAAATAGTCCAATAATAGAATTAAGTTTGTTTACCAGTAGCCTACAGCGAGCTGACCTCTGCCGTATTCGTGTTCATTGCCGATTTGAATGCCGTGTAAGGATTTTTGCGCGGTTTCTAAATTTTCTTCTTCGGATATTGTGCAAAAATAACAACTACCAGCGGGTACTAAGCTAGACAAGGTGCGGGGTGCCTTGGCTGCCATATTCCAGCCGCCTTCGCGCACAGGTTTGCCGATGACACTGCACTCAATACAAAGCTCAATGTTATTAATAGACCCCATCCACACCTGTTGCCCATCAATACGCGTTACGGGTGAAAACGCTTCTGGAAGCCACCCTTCAGAAAATAGCGCTGGGGTTAACAGCACTAATAATAATCCTTTCGCATTTTGTGGTTTGTTGATGGCGGGTAATTCACTCGCACTCGTTCTTTCCCATGAGGCAATTCTTCCCTCTGCCCCGAGTTTTATAATGCCTTGTGATGGGAGTTTTACCGAGTCTTGTGAGGGGCGTTTAATTTCATCTGTTAAACCCTGACAGCTTATGCCAATTTGAACATTCTTGAAGGGGCGAATATGGTTGGTTTGGTAGAGCATGCCATCACTCGCTGTGCGGGTGTTTGAATCACGTGCAATACCAAGGCGCGGCTCACAGAGGTAAAGTTCATCTTGGTGTTGGAGTGATTCTGTAATCGCATGGCCAGATAAAAACTCCAGTAAGCCTTTGGCGCTAATAAAACTTTCGGAAAAAGGTTTGGCTCCCTCTAGGTTATTATCTTTTTTAACAGGGAATTTTACTTTACCAAGATCGCACTCAACCCAATGCTCACTTGGAACAAGGCGAGTTTGTTGCGTACCACTCGCAGGGTTTTGAGCCGCTAAATAAGCGAGTGGCACAGGAAAAAGTCGCTCTTTATTGTGCACAAGGTAGGGGCCACAAAACTCCAATGGCCCTAAATTATTTGCATCCCCCATGACTTCACGTAAATAGTGATTTTCGTCTGAGTTATATTTTTGCCAATTTACACCACTGGCATTACCTATGGCTGTACGAGTGGCGCCGATCAGGGTTTTGGCAGGTGGTGGAAACAGGCTATTTAATTGGCTGCCGCCAATAGATTCTATGGGGCGTGACTCTTTAAAAAATAGCGTATCAAACGCGGTAAATACCCATTGTTCTTTATTCATGATCTAACACCTTTCTGCGCCAAAAAGCGAACCAAGTGTGCACCATCACTGCTCAGCACTGGGCTACGAGCCCATTCACTTTCTAATTGATTAAGAATTCGTTTTACATGGCGGCATTGGTTAATTAAGGGTGCAATTTTTTTTCTGGCGTTTTCCATTGTTAGTGAATGGTTCGTACCACTGTTTTTAAAATCCACAGCAAGCAAGCTAATAGCCTGTTGTTCCGATAAAACAGCTTTGTTGTATTGACCGCTCTCATTTTGACTAGGGTTTAATAAACCAAAGCGATCTTCAATTTTAAAAAAGAAATTACTAGAAAACTCACTGCCTTCTTCTCTGAATACCTTGGCCAATTCTTGAATGGCTAAGGTGTTATTGGGGACAGCTGCGTTGCTGTCACTTTTTTCGAGTGCAATGCTCCAAGGCTGAGCCCATTGCAGCGTCATGCCGCCCGGCTTCCACACACGAACGGCAATGGCATCTCTACCTGTGGCTTCTTTAGCTACATCATCTAACAAATTATGCGCATCACGCAGCACTTTCGTGAGTGGCATTTTTATGTGAGCAAATTCAACGGCAGCAGAAATGGTAGTGGTAGTGGTAATGAGTGGGTATTCTTCAAAGCACTTTAAGTAGAGTGCTTTAACGGCTGCAGCACAGGTTAAGGCGTCTTCTAGCGGGAGCAATGCCAGTACGTCATCACCCCCCGCATAAATTAAATAGCCGTTATGCTGTTCAACAAGTGCTGGAACACTGCCTGTAAATTTGTTTAGTGCGTTAGAAATGGGGACTGCATTTTCTACCTTGCTCATGTGTACACCCAATGAATCACCATCCATTAAGAGAACTGCATAAAAAGGCGAAAGTGGTTCGTTTAATTTTTCATTGTTTTGTTTCAAGTTGTTAATATATTTCTGAAATTTTTCGGCTTCCATCACTGGGTAACCATAACGCTCTGCATGTTCTAAAACGTGGTCAAAAAATAGATTTCCGTCAAGCGATATAATTTTTTTGGCGATAGCTCCTTTACTCTTATCCTTAGTTAATTCCGTTAAGCATTGAATGCGTGATTCGTACTCATCATGATTTCCATTTACACCTTGTGCGAGTTCATAAATAGATTCAAGTTCCGATATATTTGAATTTGTAATTAAATTTTCTAACCAATGTACAGCCGCAATATAACTGACAGACGGAATAGCAGGCGTTAACTTCCATCCCTTAAGTGTTAAGCCTGATTCCAGTGTGGTAGCAAAGGTTTCAAAATGCCGTACAAAACGGCGCTTAACATAGGCCAACCCACAGAGTTGTTCACTAATCGCTAAATCGGCTTTAATGCCGGTGTTATCAAGGTTTCTTAAG
This sequence comes from uncultured Cellvibrionaceae bacterium, assembly GCA_964653305.1. GTDB lineage: Bacteria > Pseudomonadota > Gammaproteobacteria > Pseudomonadales > Cellvibrionaceae > Cellvibrio. The sequence continues at coordinate 9,207 of CAZZEV010000001.1, forward strand.
GAATTCCAAAAGTTCTTTACATTAGTGCCAGGGCGCGGTTCACCAGAAAGCTCTTGCCATCCATCCATTACCATACATTTTACGCCACCCTCACCAGTGCCATAATGCGTTCGCCAATTTTTACGTTGGGTGAGTTGCGCGTTATTGATTTCATCTGCGGCAAGTGTCCAATAAATTTCCCAAAAGGATTCGTGTTGTCTATCCCAAATAGTTTTTGTTTCTGAGTTTTGAATTTGATTTAAATTGTCCTCATTCCAAATATGTTCTGCTAATGCACGCCATGCTTGCTTAATAGCATTTTCAACGTGTTTGGGGTTAAACGTGGTTGGGATTTGAGCGCAATGTGATTTAAACCTGTGAGGTATTGCGCCTTGTCTTGGCGCGTCACCATCTTTAGCCACACCAGTGATCCAATCCAAATAATTGTCGGCGGGTTTGGGCAGTAAAATTTCGCCGCCTTGCCGTTTTACTTCGGCCATTGCCACGCCAGCGAGCCAAGAAAGCAAAAACGAGCCTGCCCAAAAATCCCGCGTACGCCGTGCTTGCGCAACAAAATCTTGTACGGGGCCTAAAGTGAAATGAAAGTAATTATTTTCCATTGTAATTCTCATTTTCTATTTGTTTTTGTTGATGTGGAAAAATAGTCTCTTTGCTTTTAAATACATCTAAATACTTAGTAATAACAGCCCAGTCAGGTGTAATGTCTCGGTCGTAGGGTTCTGTATCATTTGTTGTAATTCTTAGCCTATTCTTCGGTAAAAAGAGACTAGGCATTAGGCAATGTACAGCAATAAATGCGTTTTCATTTAATTCATGGATGTGAAGAAGTAATGGGCTGCTACGTTTCCTATTTTCATCGTTATGTTGATAATTAACTTCAATGTTTCTGCCATTTGAATAGAAATAATTATGTGGTAACCCAAAGATCGCTCGTTTGGGAGCGGTTTCTGCTTTTGTACGTTTTATCATAAATAGATCATGATCTGGCATAAACTCTCCAGACACATCTACTTGCCTATGTTTAGAAAACCAAATACTTCTGGGCTTCCCCTTACCTCCACTCTGCCCATTACTTCTGTAAATTAATTGTTTCTCACCAATAGTAGTTAATAATCCTGAAGTAGAATTAGCCGTACAAGAAAAGTCTATTCGTGCGTTTGGTGAAAAAGCAGTAATGGGGAAATCTAAAATATTAGCTTGCGGACTCTTGATATACGGCTTTAAAAGCCAGCAAATTTTATTTTTATATTCTTCTTCCGAAACGGGAACCTCATATTCACATAATGGGTAAGTCGATTTAAATGTACATTCCCATTTTTTCAGTGAAATTGAGCCAAGGCCATGCCGTGCTCTGCTACCTAATGCGCCTAACAATCCCAAAGCATAGAGCGCATCGAGTATGCTTTTTTTCTGATCAATGGAGGTTTTTTTAAAGAGCAATTGCAGACCAAATTCGCCTTTGTCTATAGCTGTTCTTTCGATTAAATATTTTCTCGCGTCTGGATCACGTGTAACCAACCCTTGTCCTAGTAAATACCTAAGGGAACTATTGATGTTTTTACCAAAGGGTTCCGATTGAGGTGCGAGTTTTACTTGATTAACTTGAAGTAAGAATAACCCTTGTCCTCCCAGGCTTGTTTTGGATTCAGAGCTTTCCTCTGCCGCTGCTCCAAATAATACTGCCTCTTCTTTATGAAGGCTTTTGAGCGCTGCATTAATATCATTTTTTGCATTGCACAAGTGTGTATGCCAATTTAACGCCCGCCACCAAAAACGTAATGCTCCCTTTATACTGGCTGGCCTTATGCTGTCAGCATGTTTATTGGCATCGCCAATAAACATGGGGGTTGTAATTTTGAAGGTAGCGGTGACTGTATTTTCTATGGGAAGGGGCATGAATTTAATCTTCCAGACGGTGAAAGCTGATGTTTTTTCTGGGAATGAGAATCTCGTATCCTAGTTTTTTACTACTTCTTTGAGTTGGCTCTATAAAAATAGAAAAATATGGAGGTATATATCTTTGAATGTGCGACTTCACATTGTTTAAATAAGTATCAAATGCACCTGCATGAAACTCCTCATTTTGGATTGAGTCTGCACTCGAATCTTTTAATGCCTCTCTAAAGTCTTTTGTTCCCTCTATAGTCATTAATTTATTTGTAAATAATTTGAAAACCTTTTGTGCGGCTATTCTCGCGTTATCTATATGTGTTTGACTATGTTTTTTTGGGTCTATCTTTATCGGCCTGTTGATTTCTTCATTCTTCACATAACCTTCGGCCATTATCGCATAGAAACAAAATAGACCGCGGCGCTCTCCTTTTGCGAACGAAATTTTTTTTAAAAAAATATCACCCCATAAAACATTAATACATGGATTAAACTGGTTTTCTATAATTTCAATTTTAATTTCTTCTGGTGAGCTTGAGTACTCAAGAAATTTTATAAGTTCTGCATAGCTAAACGTATCGAACGCCGAGCTTTTTTTAAGATTTAATTTTCCTTTATGCGGTAGAGGTCTGGTGGTTCTCAGGGTTATGGTTGCATTTTTTGCATTTAAGAGAGTTCCGGCGCCTACATCTATAACTTGATCTTTTGGGTAATAGAAACTGTCGCAGCGTTGAAAATCCTTGCTAACAAAAATGCTGCTTAGCCTATCAAAAGGGCGACCATAAAAATCCATGGCGCGGCACAAAATGGTGCTCATGGTTTTAATTCCGCCAGTATACACGGCATGAATTTGTTGCTCGGCATCCTCTGTTAGTGCGCGAACGGCATCCATAATAAAATTTTCTATCTCATTTTCTACTGAAATAAAGTCTTCGAAATTATCATGCTCAGTAATTGTTAAGAAACTGACGTCTTCGTGCTTTATGACGGGTTTTCCTATGTCTCTGCACATGTTTTCGAGTAATGAATTTTCTAACAACGCTTTTATCGCGATATCTTTACATTCTTTATTGGTAATGATGATTACCTCAGCAGGCCACTCAAACCCTTCTTGATGAATTGCGTAAAGTGTTTCCGTTATAATTTGTGGGAACTTGCCCAGCGTGGCCAACAAAATCGTTTTTTGAGTCATGGCAAATCCTTAGTCGTTTTATAGTGTTAGTTGCGGCAGGTGGCGCTTAGTGCAACGCGGATACTAACCATATTTTCTTGTTTCTGGCCATCCCCTTTTTAGGGGATTTACTGAAAAAATATTTTTACCTTGGTTGCAAGCTTCTATGCGTGTTGGCGATCGGGTTTTCTGGTTATTAATTGCGCATTTTTGTGGTGGCTGTTCTTAAAGGAAACTTATGCGGATGACAAGCTTGTCATTTCAGCATCATTAACGGCTCATCTATAAATTAGGTCTCGTCAACTGTTCCGTTAGCGAGGCATAACATGCGGCACTATTTTATTGTTTGCTTTGATGTAACTTCTGCAAAATTGCGCAGGCGTATTTGCAATAACTTATTGGCATTTGGTCGGCGTGTTCAGGAGTCTGTTTTTGAAGTGTCGCTGCCAGATGCAGCGAGTTTTATGCGTTTAAAACGGGATTTAAATGTGTTGGCTGCGAATGATTCGGGCGGCACGGTGAATATTCGTTTTTATTATGCTAACGCCGTTACCTTGGCGAAATCTAGCACGCTGGATGACATGCCTGTGTGTCATTCCCTTCTGTCATTGTGTTGTAGTGAATGTATAAAACGGATATATGCCTGATTAAACATTAGGAATATATCCGCAGCGTTAATCATTTAAACAATGAAGGCCTGCAGACCTAAGACAACACAAATCTGTACAACTTTCTCGATGTCTTAATCATTTAAGCAATGAAGGCCTGCAGACAATGATGGTAGCACGTCGAGTTCTTCCCGGAAGTGTCTTAATCATTTAAACAATGAAGGCCTGCAGACCCAAGTGAATACTGCTACTTCATTGGTGGCAACTGTCTTAATCATTTAAACAATGAAGGCCTGCAGACCAACGCCTATTTAAGCCCAAGTGAGCCAAGGCTTTCAACCCCTCTTTTGGTGGACCTATATTTTTAGACGGATACTGTCCCATGCAATCTCACATTTAAGTGTTATAAATTGATATAACCCATTGATTTTAAAGAGTTGGTGGATCGATTTGTACTTTTGTAATTCAAGTCGCTGATTTATTTGAATTTCTTCAGAGTTACCTAATTTGTGTTCTGTGTTCACCAGTTAGCGCGGCATCCAAGTAGTAAACCGCTCACCCCCTTTTAGCCAGCTGATAAGGCTTTGATTTGTTTGCGTGAAATCATTGTAAGTGCTTTGCGTTCTACTACTTAGCGAAAATGCGGCACTATTTTATTGTTTGCTTTGATGTAACTTCTGCAAAATTGCGCAGGCGTATTTGCAATAACTTATTGGCATTTGGTCGGCGTGTTCAGGAGTCTGTTTTTGAAGTGTCGCTGCCAGATGCAGCGAGTTTTATGCGTTTAAAACGGGATTTAAATGTGTTGGCTGCGAATGATTCGGGCGGCACGGTGAATATTCGTTTTTATTATGCTAACGCCGTTACCTTGGCGAAATCTAGCACGCTGGATGACATGCCTGTGTGTCAATTTCCTTCTGCCATTGTGTTGTAGTGAATGTAAAAAACGGATATATGCCTGATTAAACATTAGGAATATATCCGTTGCTTTCATCATTTAAACAATGAAGGTCTGCAGACCAGGTCGTATCGTGACAAATGGAAACTTTGAAATGTCTTAATCATTTAAACAATGAAGTCATGCAGGCCAACGCCTATTTAAGCCCATGCGCGGCAGGCTTTTCAAGTCCTTTTTCCTGTAGGCTAATTTTTAAATAAATCTAAAAAGTAAATGCCATCGCTTACCGACCTAATCTGAGCTTTGTGCGTATTAACTGTGAGGCCGTGGGTCGCTAGGAAATCAGCTAGTGCATTTTTAATTGCAATAGCTTCTTCTTGCTTGCGAGTGAGTATTAAAAACTTCTCGGTGGTGTAGAAAAAATGCCCCTTCGATGTTGTTAATACATCAAACGAATTCAATATAAAATAAGTTAGGCATTTGCTCAGTGCATGGTTTTTAGGCAGCCCCCGTTCTTGTGTCTGCGAAGCGAGTTGCTGCAAGCCCCGCTCAATTTGCACCCATAAAGGGTCTGTACCGAATAGCAAGTTTAAGCGGTTATAAAGTATGGGGATTTCTACTAGAGGGTAGAGGTCGCTCAAATCAAACGACAGTGAGTAGTGGTAGCCTGATTTGTGCAGTTCTTTTAAACGGCTTATATCATCTTTTTTTTCATATTTTTCCTTTGCACTGTAGCCTAAAAAATTTTTATTCCATAGCGCTGCTAGGCTTTGATATAAAAAATTCTTAATTATTTCTTGGTTTTTCTCATCTGTTGTTTCAGTTTGGCACAAAAGTAAATTGGACAAATTGCTATCGCGAACAAAGCGTGGCAGAGCCCTTAACCCTGTTGTATAGCGGCCATAGCCAAAATTACGTTTTTGGCAAATACCCAGCAATTCGCCAATCAGTAGCAGCAAAAAATCATCTTGCGTGAATTCACGGGTTTGTAGTTCACAATGCACGAATAGCCCACCATTTTCTTTGGGTTTTTCTTCATTATTTTGATAATAGCTATCTACCCAAAATGCATCTTTTACCTGTGTGGCTATATTGTCTAAATAAGGTTTGTGTTGAGTGTAATCAGATCGGCGTTGGCGCTGCCCGCCTAGCTCTACCACTAAGTTATTGATGGAGTCATAAATGCGTTGAAAGAATAATGTTCCGGTAAACTCTGATTTTTTGGTACAAAATTTTGCCGCTGTTTTAGTGTTTACATTTTCCTTTTCCCTAAGCATTCGCAGTGGGCCAATCATTAAATCCACATTGGCTGTGCTCCCGTGTAATTGTGCTGCCGTTTCAATAAATTGTTCAAGCGTTAAGGGCTGTGCTTGTTCGGGGTTTTCTAGCGGAATTAAACTGATTGCATCTTGAATAGAGATAAGTTCATTGTTGTCAGATAATTGCCGCGTGCAGCCTTGTTTGCGCGCTGAAGCGGGCAACTGGTTTAATTGCTCAAATAAGCGATTGATTGAGGGGGCAATGCCGGCAAATGCGATGAGAAAAAAACAATAAGTATCACCTGCGTGGTATTCAATACGCCCAGACTCTGGCGCCAGCGTGACATATTCTTTGTGTGCGGGTGGGGCTAATTGTGGATCACTAGGGTTGGTGAGGTTACGCACAAAGCCATTTACAATAGCATGATGTAAAAATGGGAAGCTGGACTTACGGGTAAACCTGAGGGTTATTTTAAAGATCCGTACAGGAAACAGGAGTGTTAAATCAGGTAGCCCTTGAGTGTTGGTGGTTGTCATAAAATTAGTTTTATTGGGTAATTGTGCGCTTAATGAAGCGAGCACTAATGATCGGCTCATGTTATTTATTTGAATAGTAACTTGGTGGTTAGGTTGGCGTCTAGGTGTACTGTGTTTAGTGGAAATAGTATTTTGCAAGCTTGTGTAAACAGCTAAAAAATAGAAGTTCTTTAGAGTGGTTAAAAACCAACTGGAGAATTGACTATGAGTAAAACGCTAGATTCATTGCTGTACATGCAAGGCGGTAAATGCTTTTTTTGCAATCAGGTATTGCAGCATGTAGATGCCAGCATAGAGCATTTACTGGCGAAATCTAAAGGTGGTAACAATGCGCGCGATAATTTGGTCGCTTGCTGCCGCACGTTAAACGCCTTATTTGCAGATATGAGCCTGAAAGAAAAAATGCAGGTCATATTGAATCAAAAAGGCACATTTTGTTGCCCCGCTAAGCCGAATAATTTGGTGGAGTTAAGTATCAATAAGCCGTACACAGAAGTGGATTATTTGGCTTACATTACGACTAATTTGCAAAAAAGAGGCATTGCAAAACCAGCGAGCTTAGTGGCTTTAATGAATGTTATTAAAGCGATATTGCCGGCGCACTTACCTAAAACTGCTGCTGAGTATTATTTGCAGCGTTTAGCTGAAGAAGAAAAGATTCGCTTATTTCAAGGCCGTGTTACCTATTTGTTTGATTGAGAGTTTCATGCCGAACCTCATCACAATCGAAGCGGAATTATTAATTGGATACAGCTTCCTTGTTGGGTTGATCTTACAATGAGCTTGCCGTGGCATTTAAGCGCGCGGCTATGCATATTTTTTAAACCATTGCTGCTGAGCTTGGGTTCATCATCAAAACCTTTGCCGTTGTCGGTTATGCTAATGCTGACGGCAGTTGCGTTTTGATATTGTATATTTTTCGCTGCTATCACAATGCTGCTGCATTGAGCGTGGTTTAATGAATTGCGAATAGCTTCTAAAATAATACGTAAAATTCCCAGTGTGCTCGGTGGGTCTAAATGGGGTATGTTAGGTAGATCGTCTATCTCCCAATGAAGGTTTGCGATCGCATCAAAATTATATCGGCCAAATTTTTCTTTGAACGAACCAATTAAGGTAGTTAAGTCAAGTTGAGTTGGTGAAAGCGAAAGAATAACGCATTCCAAATCTTCCATGGCGTCTTTTATCATGAGATATACATCCTCCAATTCCTCTCTATCTTGTGTGGCTTGGAGTGCATGTATCAGTAGGCCGCCTACGCCATCATGAATATCTAACATAAAGCGGTTGCGCTCTGTGCTAACCGCTAGTTGATGTGCCTGTTCTACAATAATTTTTTGGCTCTCTAGTAGTTCAATTCTTTGTTGATCAAGTTCTTGTTTGCGGATTTCGCTTTCTGCAAGTGTCTGTTTATAGGTTCTAACGTAATTGCGTTGCATCACATAAATAAAGCAAAACATGAAGGGTAGCGCAACAAAATTAAATGTGTAGTAGCCATCGGGTGCACTTTGGTTGGTAATGTGCTGTAAGTCGTAATTCCCGCCTGCAATTAATAGCCACAACGAAACACTTAATAGACCGAGCGTAACATTTCTTTCTTTGTAGGTGAGGTATACCAAAAAGAGTGCGATACTAATAACCATGAGAGTGTTAAGGCTGTGTTGCAGTAATAAACCTTTGTTGTTTGAACCCCAGAGTGGCAGCGTGGCAATGCTAATCAGTAAGGCTGTAGTGTAGGCAAAACGCTCAACCCAAGGCCAAGGCGCTGCTTTACTGAAACGTGTTATATATACGGACGAAAGTGCTATGAACCAAGAGGTAGAAGAATCGACAAATGCGCCGTACCAGAGTGATGCCGTATCATCCGTTACGTCAAAAATAAACTGAAGATTACACACAAAATAAGCAGAGGCTGTTGAAAGAAAAAGCCAGTTAGTAGAGGCGTCTATTTTTGCAAAGTATAAATGCAAGGACATGATGCCTAAAATAAGTATAAGGCTAGAGCAAAACCACGGAAACGAAATGGAGAAAAAATAACGCACATCGCTCCAGCGCTTTAATTGGCCTGCATCCCCAATGTAGAGGCTTCCAGCGGCATAGCCCAGGGCATTACGGTAAGGTAGTGCAATTTTTATATTGGTCGCCGTATTAGTATTTAAGAGCATCTGAGGGATAAAAAAATACAGTGGGTGATTCCACTGCATATGCCAGTCGCCGTGGTTTTCAAAGGCGAGTTTGTTATTAATATAAATAGCGTATGAGCCACCCATCATACGCGTGCCATAAATGGCAATTCCCTTGGTAAGATCCAGTGCATCTTTGGCGGAAATATCATAGCTCAGCCAGAGCCGTGTCATGGGCGGTTTCTCGCCCAATGAAGAAAACTCCGGTAATTCTTGTGTCAAGGGCAGTTCTTTTTTTTGCCAAGTTGCTTGCGAAAAATCAGGCAACTGATCTGCCAGTACAATAAAACCCTTGGTTGAAAAATCCGTTGTGGCGAGTGGCTCATACCATACGTTAGGAATAATCTTTTCTACGGGGCTGGTAGCATTCGGCTGCACCATTAAAAAAATAATACCCAGCACCAAAGCACCAAACACGCTGGCAAATAGGAATTTTAAGTGGGTGTCTAGGTGTAATCGATGATTAGGGCGTTCCATAATACTCACTGACTGCGGCGAGCATTGAATGAACACCCAATTTGCGAAAAATACTTTTGATTTGTGTGCTAATGGTGCTGGTGCTAGTTCCACGTAGTGCTGCAATCTCTTTGTTAGACTTACCTTTGCGTGCAAGGCCTAAAATAGCGTCTTCAGCCTCTGTCAACTTCTCGTTGTCTTTCAGCTCGTTTCTCTCAGCTAAATAAATGAGTGTTTTTGAAATGCGTTCACTAATTTGGGCACTAATAGACACCTCCCCTTCTAAAATACTTTGAATATCCTGTAGCTTTTTTCGATCAAGGTCGCCTTTGTATAAGACGCCATCGGCGCCACTTGTCATTGCTTTAAGCATTTCTTCCACGACACCAAAAATACTCCAGACAACGATCTTAGTGTTAAACCAGGGATTAGCTTCTACCTCTGGGTATGCAGGTGAGGGCTGTTTAATAGCTTTTATAATTTCCAATCCATGCCCATCGGGAAGATTCAAATCTATGAACAGAACATCGACAGGTGGGCGGTTAAGTAGCGCCATGCCTTCTTTGAAATCTGTAGCAGTATAGGCAATATCCAGTTTGGCTTTTTGCGTGACAAGCTTCTTTAAGCTTGTCATAAATTTAGGGTCATCTTCAATAATGGCAACGGATGTTGGCATGGTTTTCTATCTCTCTACAAAAATACGACACATTTCTTCTTCCCCCTAATCGCGAATTAAATTTAGGGTTTAGGGTAATTCTAACTGGCCAGATTACCGCAGTTCTAACATTTGTATATCCCCTTTATATGGTATATCGCATATCTCTGCAATATGGTGAAATCGCCGCCAAGGTTAATGCATAAAAAGCCAGCAAGCTTCATGCGAACCTTTAAGTTTTCAAGGCATCAATATTTCCATTTATTCTCTGATCTGTAAAGGCGCGAAAATTTTTGTAGATATAAGTAGTGATACAACTAAGATTCAGGCTTCTAATTATCCGAATTAGGCTTTAGATCGGAAAATTTAACTTAAATCATTCGTAAACGCGGAATTTTTCTAAATTAAATATGCTAGACAGTTGCGGCCCGATACTGCTTAGCATCCTTAATGTCGGGCAAAGGAGATTCTCATGAAATTCAAATTATCTATCGTCACATTGGTTGCGCTGCTTAGTTCGGTATCGGTACATGCAGGTACTTATAGTTGTGATGTTGAGTTAAACGATGGAAGTAAAACCACAATACGTGGGGTGATTGCAAGTAGCGAGTCTCAAGCAGCAAGAATCGCGAAAGAAAATAATAGTTCTATCAAGTGGATTAATTGTTTCAGAGTCGACTAAAAATATACACAGACGGATTTAATCACCAAGCCTTAAGTTTTTAGGTTTGGTGGTTCCTTGGAAAATTCTAAGTTTACAATTTTTAATTTGTATTTTTCAAAATGACAATAAATAGTTATTCGGAATGGTTGTAGTTTACTTTTCGGATTGAAATTTTACATTAATGTAGTTGAGGATTTAGAAAATCCTATCGTTTTTAGGGGAAGGATCGAGATTGTGTGTATCCCTTTGTTGGTAGATGCACACCTTTAATGACAGTTGGTTTATGAGAGAATAGGAATTTTAAATGAAAATTCGGAAAGTAGATGAAGTTTTGATTTTTATTATTTTAGGTGTTTTTTGTGTATTCCCTGCTTTTGCGGAAGATTTTAAATCAATGGTGTTGCGAGAGGGATCTAAAGCAATGAATAGTGGAGGTAAAGTTGTTGTCTTTTTTTACACGGAAAAACCCCTTGCCGCAACAACGGCGCAAGTTGGTGCAGCAATGAAAAGTAGTAATCCAAATGCAATTATAAATAAATCATGGGTTACATCGATTGTATTTCGTGGTTATGACGAAAAGAAGAAATGTGGAATGATAGTTGGCGAGTGGGCGCCTGGCGCATTAGAAGAGGAATGGGAGAGTACTGTTTTTAATAAGGTGAAAAGAACTGTCGATATCATATCCTTTCAATATGTAAAGGGAGGTGACTTGAAAACGCTTGTGGGTACTGTGGGTTCAGAAGGCGACGACATAATGGAATTGTGTATCCAGTAATAAAAATATAAAAAATAGCTTAATTTTATTCCGGCTGGTATTTAAAAGTTTCGATAATTTCGGCTCTAAATGGTTTAAAAAGCAGATAAAAATGGGATGTTAATATGAAAAAAGCATGTTTAATTTTTTTGTTGTCTGTCAATGCCTTCGCTGGCGAGTGGATAGCTGATGGTAAGAGTGGCTGTCAAGTATGGAATTCTATGCCTCAAACTGGCGAGACTATTGAATGGATTGGTGGCTGTGAAAATGGAAAGGCGAGTGGTGATGGAGTACTTAAGTGGTACAAAGATGGCAAGCCGGGTACAGTCAGTGAGGGAAAATTTATAGATGGTAAGCTGAATGGTAAGGGAAGGAGTATTCTCGCCGATGGGAGTATTTACGAAGGTGATTACAAAAATTGGGAATGGGATGGTCATGGGAAGCTAATATTCGCAGATGGAGGTATTTACGAAGGGGAATTCAAGGATAGTAAAAGAGATGGGAAGGGTAAAGAAACTTTCTCAAATGGAGCAGTTTACGAAGGTGATTTCAAAGATAATAACTGGAATGGTCATGGGAAGCTAATATTCGCAGATGGAGGCATTTACGAAGGGGAATTCAAGGGTGGAAAAAGGGATGGAAAAGGAAAATTAATGTTCCCGAAAGGAGGCAGTTATGAAGGTGAATTTAACGATAATAAAAGAGATGGAAAAGGTAAATATGTCTATCCTAATGGGGATATTGAAGAGGGCGATTTCAAACAAAATAATTTCGTGAATGGTAAAGTTTTTAAAAAAGACGGCGAGACTTTTACCTACAATGCTACAGGAATCTGGTCAGACCCCGCAACGGGTCTAGTTTGGGCCAAGTGTATGGTGCGCCGCGATGGTAGTGTGCCAATTGGTGACGAATGTGGTGGTGAGATTGCTGAGCTAGATTGGCCGTCTGCAATGACTTATGCTTTAAATAGTCGTTTCGGTGGTTTTGACGATTGGCGCATACCAACCAATAGCGAGCTTTCTACACTTGGTAAGAAAATTGATGTCGAGTGGTGGGGAACTGTTTGGACTAGCAACATCACTGACAATGGAAAAATACGTGTTGCCTGTCGACATTTCCGGAATACGGGTTCCTGCGGTGCAGATGCATGGGGATACAATTCGAACATGCGGGTAGCGTTAGTGCGTGGAGGTAAAGCGGATGGTACGTTTAGCAGGAGCCTAAATGATCATGCCGTTGTTGAGCATATGGCTCGAGTGCAGGCAGCCACTGCCGAAAAGGATCGACTTCTCAATGCGCTTGTACCTACGGGGGGAGTCGGGGATAAGTGGGGTTTACTCAACCATTTGCCCAATGTATTGACTACCACTCCTGCCATTGATGATGGCACACTGAACGCGATTGATTGGTATGTTTCGGGGTTGCGTCAAGCCGAAAAGGCGCGCAAAACTATTCGGACAGATTTTCTTGGTTACCTTAATTCACGCCGCGTTTACGACTATGATAACCACTTTACCAGTCCTTTTGATCAAGAAGATTTTACTCGCCAGCTGGCGGCAGAGAAAAAGAGCTTTGTTGATCGCATCTTTGATTATAGTGCAGCGGCACTACCGAGTAAGATCTACAGCTTTACGCCTATTAAACTTGATTCCTATGATTTCGCTACTGAAGAGCTGAAATTCAGTACCTGCCGTGACTTAGGGATTTACAACAATGGCGGTGCAAACGGCATGATTTGCGGGGGTTCTGGTGTTGTGATGCCAGATAAATCATTAGCAGATGATGTACAAAAACTAGGGGCTCTTGGAGAAATGGCTACTGCTGGGAAGGTCAAGTTAGTCAAGTTTGCAAGTTTTTTTACTGGTGATAATAATGGCGCACCGTTATACATCCTAGGTAGAGGAATGCCTGGTGAGCTGAGACTCAAGTTACCTAAAGATCAAGTTCGTATGCTTTATGATCTTGCTAAGCAAACCCGCGTGCGGAAGGAGTATGAAAGTGAATTGGGAGGCAAGATGTTGTCTGCAAAAGTTCTCTATGACGCGCCACAGGCCAAAGGATTCAACGCTTCTAATGCTCTACATAAGGATTGGTTTGTCACATTTACTGGCGGTGCCGCCGTATCCTTTGAAATTCGCGCTCTAGCTGTTTGCTTTTTCGATGGTGAAGGGAAAGCGCCATTGTTTTGTCGAGCTCTCGATCAGCCACTTGCGGCAGCATCCAGTAAAAATAAATGAGACTTATGTTTAATTAAGGAAGGGGGGGGTCAAACCCCTCTTCTTACTTCCTTTCTGTATTCCAAAAAAACATTCAGCCGCAGGCCACCTGCACGCGATGAGAAATAATTTGGGAATTTAATGATGGAATTTTTTAATGGCATTAAGTTTTTTATTTCGCAATATTTCTTTCAAATCGGGCTGTTTGTGATGAAGTTAAGTTAACTCCAAGTAAGGCTCTCCGAAATTCAATAGTAACTATTACTCTTTCTGTTGAGAATATTTCAGGCGACTGCCTCAGTGTGATCGTTGATTTAGATCCGCAGGCATATTTAAGCTTTCCTTAAATTTAGGGTCATCTTCAATAATGGCAACGGATGTTTTGCATGGTTTTCTATCTCTCTTAAAAATAGGACTCATTTCTTCTGCCCTTTAACCTCGAAATAGATTTAGGGTTTAGGGCAATTCTAACTGGCCAGATTACCTTGGGTTTATGCGTTTGGGTATCCCCTTTTTATGGGATGTTTCTTGTCGCCTCAACATGGTGAAATCGCCGCCAAGGTTAATGCATAAAAAGCCAGCAAGCTTCATGCGAACCTTTAAGTTTTCAAAGCATCATTCTCGGTTTTATTCATGAAATTTAAGGATACAAAAATGAAGAGCAAGATTTTCTCGGCGCTGATGTGCCTAGCTATGTTTAGTTCGTTGGAGTCATTTGCCGATGATTCAACCACGGCTGAAAAATTTAAAAAATCATCAAGCGGTACCGGCCGTTTTAATGGCGGCTTCTATGGTGCCATTGGTGCAGGCGGCGCAATAGGCTCAAACGATACAACCCAAATTAGAGGGTTGGATGTAGAGCTGGGCGTGTACGGCCTTTTTAACCCTATCAAACGTTTTGTAGATATTGAGGTTGGTTTAAACGCTAAGTACATCACGGGTATGGAGCGTTCAGGCAAAAGCTCATCAACCTATTACAACGGTTTAGCGGAAGTGGCGGTTTATGGTGGCCCAGTGTTTCAGTTCAATGGTGGTAAAAATGCCTTTGGGTTCGGTGTTTCTAAAGCACTGACAAGCCAAGAGCGCCCTTATAAAGATACAGACCGAAACTACGTAAAAAACGACATTAGTAATGGTTTGGGTGCCTATGCGGAGTATCAATGGGTTAAGGAAACAGGCCGCATTTCATTTGCACGCTTAACGGTAGAAACATTTGACGTAGAGCCAAAAGCCCTTAACGCCAAATCCTATAGCCAAAATGTTGTGGGTTTGGTGGGTGGCATTAAGTTTTGATTTTAGAAAGCTCTGGCAGCACCAGAGCTTGATGCATTCATGTTGATAGGGGTTAACAATGTTTATTGGGATGTGTGGGAAAAAAGCTGTTCTGAGTATCGCAGTGTTAATCGCTATTGGTTTTTCCAATGCTGCTCTTGCGGGGCTATTTGGTGGCAATAAAAAGCTGGCGGATGGAAGTTGTAAGTTCAAAATTGAAGCTGGTTTTTCTTGGGCGACCTTGTATGTCAACGAAAAGCAGGAAGCATTTTTAGTTATGCGCATTGAGGATGTGCGCTATGGCGATATGGAAAACGTCTACGATGCAAATTCCTGCAAATCCATCACGTCAGGTTTGGCAAAGGATTCTAATTTTTCCACTGTTATGGCGGAAGATAAGTTCCATCAGGTCGCATTTTTTAGTGGTACTACAGGTGTTGAAGACAGCATAGACCCTTGGTTTATAACGCTCACATCTTTGGGGTTGGATGACTCTAATAAATCCCTCATTTCAAAAATTACAAAAGTAGATACAAGCTTATCGAATCAATTAATCAGCTTTGGTAGCTATTTGTTAGGCAGATCCGCAAGCTTGGATGTGAGTTCAATTGCGCAGTTAGAAAACAATAACTATTTGGAGAGCGAGTCCTTTAAGTCAGTTTTAACATCCGCAAAGTCGCAATTTAGTGTATCTAATAAGCAGCGAGTAGCTACATTTTTGAAAATTCGCCAAACATATAAATCATCTAAGTTGGATGCAATTGTAACCAACTTGGTAAACGAAGATCTTTATAAGTACTTTAATTCTATCCCACGTGCTGATGCCTTGACGATGGCAAAGGATTTTTACGATAAAAGTAATGCGGGAACAGATATAGAGCTTTTTAATGCCAGCGTAAAATCTATTGCAGATGTGCCTTCGTGGGCGCAGTTAATGACATCAATGGGGCAGCCAACAAATGCGTTGCTAGCAAATATTCAGACGCTACCTGATTTTGGCAAAAATATAACAGTAGATAATTTCTTGGAGTCACCAGAATATAATTATGCGCTGAAATATTTCACGCCGAAAATTACTGCGACTAAAGACTTAAGGTTTGGATTTTCTTTGAGTTATCCACATAGCAATATCGGCCTTTTCAGAGAGTCGAATTGTAAAGCCACTACACAGAAGACTGAAAGAGTAGCGTTGACTGGATTTTTCAATAACGTATTTGTGGGTGATTATTACGATAATGATTACCAAGACTATTTGTGTTCTGCAAGCTACGCTGATTTAGAAAAAGTTGAAATGCAGATAACTTCTTCTAGCTCAATCTCAAATACCTTTTCAGGTCAATGGAAAATATCTAAATTAATTAAACAGACCGCAGGTACATATCCCAAAACTTACCCAGCTTCAGGGGGATCTTCAAGTGATGCAGATTCCGATTCTGTACCAGCCTCTGCATCAGGCTGGAAATTCAAAAAGCAGTATGAAGGCGGTTTTGCTGAATTCGGCCTTGATGAGCGCCGCATGATTTATGTTATTGAGTGTGGCAGTGGGCATGATAGGAGCTTATACCAAGATAAAAATGGGAAGTGGGGTAAGCTTGGCGGAATCTGGAATAATGAATATTCAAGTATCGAAAAGGCGGCAGATGATGCGTGTGGTAATTAATATGTTCATGAAATTTTTTGTTTTATCTATTTCAATAATTTCACCATTTTGTATTTGCGATGAAATTAAGATTACGCCAAGAGAATTTGTTAGGAATTCAATGACACTTATGGTTGTTGATCTGGATCACATTGATGCTATCAATCTTAATTTTGTTGTTAATTCAGACCCGGATGCTATCTGCTTGCCATTCAAACGGCTCAATAAATCTCAATTTAGTGGCTCATGCTCTTTTAAGCAAACAGGCATGCAATCGTTGAAAATTGAAAATAATGGAATGTTAGTCGGTACTGCTGCTATCCAAATTAAAACAAATATCACGGGCGTGACGTGGGCGTCGTCTACTGGCAATAACTCTGAACCTGTTAAATTTGACGATCCAATAACGTTTACTGTTGCCGGTCAAAACTTACTGCAAGATAAAAAACTTGCATTCGCCGTTAAAGATTGTGGTGAATCCAATGTAGAGGTTGGTACCCCAACTAATACCCAGCGCACATTCCAATGCACTTTTTACAAAGCTGGTGGAGCCAAAACTGGATACATGCCCGGCGTAGTAAAGGATGAGCCAAATGGACAAGTGCTGTTTGATGGGTGGAGTGTTCCTGTTGAGGTGGCTGCCAAAAAATGAGTACGGAAACGCTTATTAGCACAGTTAAACCGCACTTTTTCCCCCATTTAGACAAGCTTGTCAAAACAGTAGGTGTTCCTACTAGTGCGGTAGGCTTCAATAGCACTCCCTGTTGAGTGAGCAAACCTTATCAATATTCGATCAAACTTCGTGGGGCTTAATATGATGCGCGCAATTATCATTAAAAATACCATAGCTATAGCAATCTTTCTCTGCTTGTCTGCCTGTGGCGGCGGAGGGGGAGGTTCATCTGGGCAGACGGGGAATGAGGGCGGTGTGGTTACATCTGTTGCTAGTGTTGTAAGTTCGAGTGCGGCAAGTTCATCAAGTGTGGCAAAAGTAGAGATGCTTTCTGGTCGAGTAATAGATGGCTACATTAAGAATGCATCTGTATTTTGGGATTGTAATGAAAATAAATTGTTGGATGATGACGAGGTTTCTGTCATCACTGCTGATGGTGGTAAATTTTCCATTCCTAAAGATGGTAAATCACAATGTCGATTGATTGCGCAAATTTATCCATACAGTATTGATGAGGATACTGGCACTACGGTAGGTGCCAGCTATCAAATGTATCCACTTAAGTCCGATCAAGAAAAAATTGGTGCTTCAATTAACATCACTCCTCTCACTACACTAATTTCGTCTGGTGCTTGGGGGGCGGAGCTGCAGGGGGAAAGTGAACTAAAAAGTGCATTAGGCACCAAATACGCTTCAAATGAGGATGTTATTGTTAAAAAGAATGATGCTGAGGCAATACATCAATTAAACGTAAGTCAGCTTTTAGCTTTATTGATTCGAACATCTCAGTCCTTAAATGGGCTATTGCACTCTTCGGAGGCTGAAAGGGCAAAAAGTATTTTAATCCAAGCTGCTTTATCGTCAAAGGTGTTGCCGTCTTCCTATGTGATGAGTGTGGACCAAGTTATTTTTGAAGCTCAGGCAAAAGATACTTTGTTGCCATTGTCTTTTCCTGTTCTATCAAATGTTTCCGGTGTTGAGATATCTAATTCTGCTCTTGGCTATTCACTTCAGCTAGCTAATCAAAAAATATCTCTGCAAGCTATTTCGCAAAAAGTGAATGCGGTTAGAACCTTGACTAAAGAGCAGCGCGAGTATTTAGCTAGTTTGTTGGCATTTGATCAAGATGTAAAACGTGCAATCGTTTCTGGTAATGTTGTGTGGTCACGAATTCCATTTAAAAAAATAGTGTCAATTAATGTTGAGCTCAGGCGCTTAGGCTTTTATTCACTTACTGAGCCAGAAGTTGTATCTATACAATCCGCTCGGCAAGCGGCATTAGATGGGCTTGGATTAGACTTCGATAATGAGTTCTATAATGGTCTGGGAACGACAAAAAACTCAAATGATTTTGAGAGAATTGGATCTGCACTTACATTTAAAGTACGTGCTTTCTACGACGATGGCGCTTTAAAAAATTCAATATTTTTAGCGTCAAATATTGGTAAATTCGTTATTGGTGGTGTTAAAACATTTAGACCATTGGGTGTTGAAACTGCAGTTTTAAGTGCAATAGAGCGTAAGCCTAAATTGGCGATTTTTTTCAAAAAAAATAGAGTGTTTTTCGCGCATGCTGATAAGTTGTGGAAAGGAGCGGACTGTTATGTATCACTTAAATCTGAAATAGATAGCTTAGAGTCTGGTCTTTTGAATGACTCTAGCGCGGAAAGTTTATCCAACTACGGTTTTAAAACTTTGTACTGTGTCGGGGATCTTTTAGGTGAAACAGCAATGAAGTTGACTGGTTCGTTGACCCAGTCTGGTATTGCTTATAAAGCCTCCGACTACTCTGAAATGCTTTTTGCACTTAGTGATGCAGTTCAAGCTTATACTGATCTATTTGTCGGTAATCCAGCAGCATCTCGTGTTTCGGGGCTAATGGATGCGATAAAAGCAGTGTCTGAAACCATTGTAACGAGTATTCAGTGGTCTGAGGCCGCACTTGAAAAAGTTAACATCGGCCAAAATATGATTTTGGAAAAATATTCGCAGGCAACAGATGTTACTTTTAGGCTTTATTTAGGTAGAGAAACTGAGTGGGCTCTTAGGGGGTTAATAGTCGCTGACGGTTCTCAGCCTAAGATTGTGCCTGCATGTGCGGCGCCGTCATATTTTGCAATTAATGCCTGTGTTTCTGGCGTTTCTCAAATCACATACGAAGAAATAAACTCCCAAGTGATTGTTGGCGAGCGATCGTCCTTTGCAGTGATTCAAAAATATGGTCAGCCTCCATTAAATCAAAAGCTTATAATTGATGGCTTTGATTGTTCGGAAAGTCAAATTGGATACAAACAATTCAGTCAGGAGTGCATTTCTTCTTCAAGAGGTGTCAAGGATATCTATGTTAGCTATTTTGCCGACAGTGATGCGCTTTTAATGGGTAATCTTACTAAGAAAAAAATTGGAAGTGTCACTGTTATTGATAAGCCGGTTAATCGGGTAAAACCAATCATTTCATCGGCAAAAGTTTCTGTTTTAAACGGCAGCTTAAAAGGCAGCGTTTTTGTGCAGGATAGTGATAGTAGCAAAATGCTCGCAGTATTCATGTCTCTTTCTGGTGATGGCGGTAGTACTTACACATGTACGCAGCAGCTTAGCAATACTTTGGTGGGATCGCAGGTATTTACAATCAATCCTACATCAACAACTGGTTGTCGGGCATTGCTCCTTGATTCTGGTAAAAGTGTATTTAAAGTGCGCTTCTCAGCAGTAGATGATACTAATTTGCTTTCTAATTATCTTTATCAAGATATCGGATATAGCAACTACCCACCTAGTATCGAAATTATAAACGTTACCCAAAATACGGATGGCTCAATTACTGCAACCTTTACTGCAACCGATCCTGAAAATAGCACCATCGGAATTAATGGCTATTTGTCTAACGCTGGCGGTGCAACGTTCAATGCTGCAACGAAAAAAGATCCTGGCTCTGCTGCAAGTGGTGCACAACGCTCGATCACTTGGTCAAGTACAGAAGCGGCGAGCTATTTAACGGCGGGACAAACCTATGCAGTAAGAATTGATGCATTTGATAGCGACAATATGACGGCGCAAAAAGCGTCTGCGAATTTTGTGCGTACCGCGCCGGTCAAGAAGCCACCGTCGGTCGGTACGGTAAGCGTCACGCAAAATACAGACGGTTCAATTACTGCAACCTTTACTGCGACCGATCCTGAAAATAGCACCATCGGAATTAATGGCTATTTGTCTAACGCTGGCG
>CAZZEV010000001.1:29404-36097 GCA_964653305.1 uncultured Cellvibrionaceae bacterium
CGGGACAAACCTATGCAGTAAGAATTGATGCATTTGATAGCGACAATATGACGGCACAAAAAGCGTCTGCGAATTTTGTGCGCATGAGTACATCAAACTTTACTGTAACATCATTCTCACCGAGTGCTTTAATGCAAAATCAGCAATCAACTATCTTAGTTTTTGGTACAGATGTCCCTAACACCGCAATCCTCACAATTGCAGATGCAAATTGCGGCACCCCTTATGGGCATTCACCCAATGGATTTAGTCAAGATTGCACGCCAATAGTTTCCGGAAGTAGATCCATCACAATTAAAAATCAGCCTGGTGGCAGTGTTGTGTATAACAACTCAGTAACAGTAAGTGCTGCACCATTTTCGGTTTCTAGTTTCGCACCAGCTTCTTTGAAGAAAGGAGTTTCAACGACAATCACAATTACAGGTGTTTCGGTTCCAAGCACGGCGATTCTCACGATTGAAAATGCGAATTGTGGATTGCCATATGGCCATACATCGACAAGCTTTAAGCAGGACTGTAATGCCCAGTTAACTGGAATAAAAAATCTTACAGTTAAGGATCGGTCGGGTGGGAATGTCGTTTATACCAAATCGCTCTCTGTTTCAAATTAATAAAAGGTGTTGATATGAAATTTTTAAAAATCTTAGGTAAAAGTCTGTTATCGCTGGTGCTGTTTCTTGTAGGTATCTTATTACCTTCTCTTCCGATGCCTTTTTTTGATGGGCCATATGATTCAGGTAGCTGGGGTAGCCCCCACTATTACTATCCTCATGTAATTAATATAGTTGTAATGACTTTACTTACTACATTTTTACTTTATTTATTTTTTCGATTACTTTGGAATAAAAAATTGGTCGTATTTTTGCTGACAATTATTACTATAGCTATTGGCATCATATTGGTTGTCATTGCCATGAAACCCGTGTCCGCTAATGCCTATAGAGATTTTGACAATAAAACATTTGTTCCTTTAGTTGTAGGTAAAAGTGGTTATGTTAATTACAGGGTTAAAAAAGGTAACCAAATACTTGCAGCGCTGAAAGAAGGTAAAATATCTAATGAAGATATTGCTGCCCTCTGCTTAGTAGCTAATTATTATGAAGAAAACAAGCTAGAGGTAAATGAAGGGTTCGAAAAAATTGATTCGCCCGTTGGATTGCCAGTTCAGGTTGTGGGGTATAAAGATTACGGATTCGGTTTTGATGGTGTTGTTTCTTATAAAGAGCTTGTAGAAACGCTTAAGGTAAGTAATGCAAATTGTTCTTCTCCAAGTATAGATATGATTGTTATACCCGCAGGCAGTTTTCAAATGGGCGATTTAAGCGGTAAGGGTAGAGTTAATGAAAAGCCTGTACACAAAGTTAGGATCAAGAGTTTTGCCATGAGTAAAACGGAAATCACTTTTGCTCAGTACGATACTTATGCAGGCGTTGCCGGTCTAGATATGCCTGACGATGAAGGTTGGGGCAGAGGAAGCCGCCCTGTCATTAATGTCAGCTGGGATGACGCCGTGGCTTACGCAAAATGGTTAAGTGCAAAAAATGGTAAAAAATACCGCCTGCCAACTGAAGCCGAATGGGAATATGCCGCCCGCGCAGGAACGAGCACTGAGTACTCATGGGGCAATGATATTGAATGCAGTAAAGCAAGTTATGACGGCGGTGAAGCGAGTAAATGCTATTACAAAAAAGCCAATGGCGATTCTCGTGGGACTGCGCCCGTAGGTAGCTATAAACCCAATGGCTTCGGCTTACTGGATATGCACGGCAACGTAAGTGAATGGGTTCAAGACTGCTATGAAGACTCTTATAAAAATGCACCTGCCGATGGTAGCGCTGCTACCTCAGGTAAATGCGAGTCGCGTGTGGCGCGCGGTGGCGCTTGGGATTCCCATCCAAGCCGCTTGCATTCGGCGAGCCGTGATGTGGGGACGGCCACTTACGGCGACAGGTACCGCGGCTTCCGTCTCGTACAAGATAATTAACTTTGAACTTTTCACTTTTTCTCTATTAAAGAAATTGCTGGGGGGCTGCAATATTGCCGCAAGAGATGATAAGACTATTGGGTCTCCAGCGTGTAGCGCGGGTGGTTTATGTTGTTGTCCCAGTTAGTCTCTAAAAGGGGGGGGAAGTACCAATGCTAGTTCTTAAGGAAAGTATTCGTGTTATTAAATCAATACTGGCAATTACAACAAACCATAACCACCTACTGCCAAACCAACCGCTACCCCTTGTGGCGGTCTAACGCACACGGTTTTGGTGAGCAATATAGCGATGAACAAATCGCCCAGTGGAAACTGGGCTTTGTTGCTGCTTTAGAAAAATTTCATTCGCTGGAATTGTTTGTAGAATATTGCTCTGCGGATTGGGGGGATTCTGCGCGTGTATTTTTGAGCAAGGGGGAAGTTGATGCTGAACAAAATCGCATTGTTTTTCCATCCTTGCATGCGGGCACAAATGAACCTTTAGGGGAGCCACCCTTTAACAAAGTAATCCGCTCAGAAATTAAACCCTGCACATTAGTAGAGTTAATTAGTTCAAACGTGGGGATAGATGCTCTCATCAATCGGCTGAAAGAAAAATACATCGCCCCCTATGAGAATGAGCAAGAGGTTATCGCTCGTTTATTTGCAGATTCTTCTCCCCAGTTCTCGTTGATGTGGAGTGATGAACAGTTAGAGTCAGTCGCCTTGCTGCACTGCAAAACCAATACCGATGAATTTATTGTGCTGCCCAACGCATGGGGCACAGTAAAAGATTCTTTTGGCTTTTTAGGTCTAGTGCGTATTGATAACAATAATGTGTGTACGTTATTTAATCAAAATAGAATATTTCGTTTTGCAACGCTGAGCGATATTGTTGTAGATGCGGAAACGGGCAAAGAATTTTTAACCGCAAAATGGTTGAGTGATACGCAATATATTCACCTTGAAGCCAAACAGGGTAGCTGTGTATATGAAGCCGCTACAGACCTACAATTAACTCAGCACGGTGTGGCACTCTGTGACCTTATTACCTCTAATTTGCAGCAAATAAATCCACAGGGTACCAAGGCGCTGATTGGCTCATGGGGAATTAATTCCTATTTCCTTACCTACGCCGATACGCAACTGCCCTACCGTGTGGATGTGCTGCGCTGGAACGAACAAACCTACCAACCTAAAAATCTTGCGCAAATATTGCCCTTGCGTTGGTCTGCTATTTATTCGGAATCTAATAGCCTGCTTGCAGTGCAAGACCCTAACACGTTGCTGTGGGGGTTTATAAATGAAGCTGACGAGCTTGTAATTAAGACAACCTTCGTAGCGGTAGGCTTGTTTTATCGTGGCCTTGCTAAAGCAAGTGTAGCGGCACACCAGTGGGGTGTTATCAATACCCAAGGTGAATTTGTCATTCAACCAAAATGGAAAATGGTGGACTGGAATTCTGCCGAGTGTATTGCGGTTCAGCATGAAGATTCAAGCTGGAGTGCATTTCGTTTAACCGCACACGATCAACATGATTATGAAATCGCAGGGCCATTTGTAACGGAGCAGCAATGGTTAATGGTGTATGAAGACTACATTACTCATCGGCGTGGCGGTTGGATTACGGTCAATAAAACCGATCAAGAAAAAATAGTAGAAGCTATTGCTCACCACTATAGCCAGCGTAAACGCTATATCGTTGAGCATGCAAAAAATGCTGAATCGCTTTCTGGGCTAGAGAATGTATTTGAAAGCAATGTGCAGGAATTAGAGTTATCCGACGCAGGGGTATTACGCATGCGCGTTAAAATATTGCGCGATCAACCTAGCGGCATATTTGATATAAAAGCTGGCGATGAGGGCGTCATTTATACAAGCTACCCAGTCGGCTTAAGTTGCTTTGATTTGCGTGTGCAAGCCCCTGTAACTGAATTGAGTCAATACCCTGACAAAGTAATAGGTGTTGCTTGGAGTGATTTGCAATGCATACCCTCGTCTTTCAAAAAAGGTTTACGTTTTAGTTGTTTTGGTGATGACCACTTTTTAAGTAATGGGTTTGTCGCACCCTTTATGCGCGAAGAGCTGCCGTGGAAAACGGCAGAACATTATTATCAAGCCGATGTTTATTTTGGCACTGCGTATGAAAAAGTCATTGGTTGCGCAGCCACAGCACAAGAAGCAAGGCAGCTTGCAAAATTGCCAGAGGGAAAACCCTACCGCAAAAAGCGCGCTGCACACCCTGTATATATTATGTTGCGAGCTGTCGCGGCTAAGTTTTGTTTAAGTGGAAATTGGGAATTAATAGAGAAATTACTGAATACTAACAATGAATATTTAATTGCTTCATTTGACCCACATAAATACTGGGGTGAGGGTAATAATGGCAAAGGCAGGAACCATTTAGGCCGCATTTTAATGGCCATTCGCGCTGTATTAATTAGCTGCGAGCACGAATACTTGCAAGGTAATTACCAGCAATTATCAACTCAAGAGCTAAAGGATAATGCTGCACGACCAGAAGCCGAAGCGATTTTTGAATTACTGAACGAAAAAGTCTTTGATTCAACCCGTCTATTCGAACACGTAGTTGGCGCGGCAAATAATTTATTGTTTGGAGGCGAGTGGGATCCAACTTATAAACCACCCGGTTTGCACATTAACGTGTCACCTAACCCGCTATACGGTGTAGGAATAAAACAACTGAGAGAAGTTTTTCGCCCTTGGTTGGGTGTGCCGCTTGCAGCCTGCTGGGGTGAAGATAGTTTTCAATCACCTGTCTTGGTGCTACAAGCGAAAGATCACACGCGAGCGCCGTTTAATGCGCAATTTGGTTTAAGAATTTCTGCACAGTTTTTCAGTAGAATGGACATAAAACATGTGCATAGTATAGGTGTACGAAATGCGGAGGCCGAATGGCGTGAACCCGATGTTCATACATTGCCTGATCCACCTTGGCAAAATTATTTGCCAGAGTTTTCAGGAAAAGATGCCGGTAATTATTGGTCGCTAGAATCTGTCTCAGTTGTTCCCACCAATCGTCAGCATGAGTTGTGCGGCTCTAATTATTATCAGCCAGCAGCTATGGCGGTTGTTCTAGAAATATATGCGAGAACTCGTGAGGGTGTTTTACTAAAAAATATCCCCGCCATATTTGTAGCGCTTTATGCTGAGAAAGGTGAAGGTGTATTACCTCATGTTCATGCTGAAAGAAACGCAACAGACATTTTACCTGCGCCTTATGGAAAGACTTGGCAATTTTTAACTTGCTCAGAGCAATTTGGTGCGCTGCCACTTATTGAAAAGGCTTTTGCCAAAAAATTTGATTATTGGGGAATTGAGTTACCACAAAGCTTAATTGTGAATCGCAAGTCATGTGAAAGTTTGGATGATGGTGTCGATGGTTTTACCTCATGGTCAATTGATGTTGCTTGGGGTAAAGATGAGCGCGGCGAATATTTGGATGTAGACAGCGATCATCGCAAATGTGGCTCAAGTTATGATCGTATTCATAGCGATGGCACTATGAGCACTCGCAACGAGCCTATAGATCCTGAAAGATTTAAAGCAACTTCAATAGCAGAAGAAAATTCTACTGCAGAAAATAGCATTTCGATTATTCCACCTAAAAACAGCTACTGGCCTATTCGCTTAGGAGGAATTCTGGTTGCACTGCTTGGGTTGTATATCGCCTTTGTTATAGCGCCAGACGAAACATCACCAGAGCCGGTTATCATTTTTTCTCTTGTACTGATTATTCGGGGCGCATGGGTTGCTTGGCGGCCAGATTCATGGAGGAAAAAGAGGATGATTAATCAAAAATTATAATGAGGTTTATGAACAGTCAGCTATCGTGTTGCTGAGTAATATATACTGCCGAGAGCGGCAATTTCGCCCGATTTCTCAAAAAAGGAGAAGACACTTTGAGAGCATTACTTTCCTTGATGATGGTTATCATCACAATGACTTTAGCGAATGTAGCAGTGGCAGGCACCATCTTTAATGGGATTCAACTACATTTGCCTGAGCAAGCATTTGATACAAAAATGGGCAGCCTAAATGCCGGCCCCTTGATGATCACTCAATGGAATGACGGAACTGTTCAAGTTCTTGCCGTAATGAACAAGGCTGGGGTAGTCAGTTCCATTGATGAAGTCTTGGACTTTAATCCATTTTCGCTCATTTCCATTAATGGCAACTATTGGCAATTTACTATTGGTGAAATGGAGGTCTACTCAAATAATGGCAATTATATTGATGGAGTCTATGGGATAGATATCAATCTGGAGTTGTTCGCCAAGCCGGTTATAGATGAAGAGCCCGCTACAGATGTACCAGAACCATCTTCCTTAATACTCCTCATGTTTGCGCTGGTTCTACTTGTTATTGCAAGGCAATACAAAGTTGCACAGATTTCTCGCTGAAACTCGTGTGATTTAAACCGTCAACTTTTATGGTTAACAAGGACAAATTAGTTAAAGACTTTCTGCGCGCTAATCACCGACTTAAGTGCAGTAAAATGCCTCTACAACTGTATTGACCCTCCAAAAATCCTTCACAATTAAAATAGGTGGCATTTAGCCACTTATTTTAATTGACAACATAGTGGCCATTTGACACTATATATCCGTGGAGGCATGAACTGCCTTCAGTAAGCTAATCAAAACCCTACAACAACACTGGATAGACCGGTGTTTAACCCTGATGACTGGAGGATTTCCATCATGCAA
>CAZZEV010000002.1:0-35843 GCA_964653305.1 uncultured Cellvibrionaceae bacterium
TCGGGTCTTGGCTCAGTGGTGGCGGAAAAGTTGCGGGCTGAGTGATAGATGGGGCGGGCTGGTGCTCAGCGGACGTGAGCTGGCTGACGAAGGGGTGCGGATTTCTGGTTTCTTAGTTGTTGGCATGGCTCAAGGTCCTGCTGGTTAGGCTGGAAAGATTCTTCGTGTGATGCGGTAGCGCAAAGTAGCATAAAAAAGAGCTGGGTGGTGCGAATCTTGTCAAACTCAGCAGATAATCAGAGGCTTCGCTTGTGAGTGTAGGGCGGTAGCGTGCCCGTTGTGATTTAAGTCAGTGACCAAACAAAGCCAGTCGAATCTGCCGCAGCACATTGCCATCATCATGGATGGCAATGGGCGCTGGGCACAAAAGCGCCACATGCCGCGAACGGTGGGGCATGCAAAGGGTGCGGCTGTTGTCAGGGCACTGGTAGAACAGTGTGCCAAGCTTGGGGTGAGGTACCTCACCCTCTTTGCATTCAGCACAGAGAACTGGGGTCGCCCTGCTGAGGAGGTGTCCACCCTCATGGGTCTCTTTGTTCAGTACCTCGAGAAAGAGATGGGTGCATTGGCAGCAGCTGGTGTGCGTCTGAGGGTAATTGGAGACGTGGCGGGCCTTGCTCCAGAGCTACAAACGCGTATCCGTACAGTCGAGCAAGTCACACAACAAAACCAAGCTATCAGGTTGGTGGTGGCAGCTAATTACGGTGGTCAGGGGGATGTGGTGCAGGGCGTTAAAAGCGGGCAAGCTGCCCACCCATATGCAAGCGTAAGCCAGCTCACCCAAGCGCAGCTGTCACAACACCTGAGTACCGCAGGAGTGCCTGATGTAGACCTCTTGATTCGTACTGGCGGCGAGCAGCGTATCAGCAATTTTTTGCTGTGGCAAGCGGCCTATGCCGAGCTGTACTTCACCGATGTGCTGTGGCCCGACTTTGAAGAGGTCGAGCTGCGCAAGGCCTTAGTTAGCTACGTTCAGCGCACGCGCCGTTTTGGTCAAACGGGTGAGCAAATAACCGACCACATCCAACCGTAAAAGTCGCATGACAGCCAATCAAACCTCATTTACACACGCCCACGAAGAAGACGAAATTAGTCTGCTCGACATCTTGTTAACCTTAGCCGAGTCTTGGAGGCTGCTGGTTTTGGGGCCTCTTGTGGTCGGCGTGTTGGCCGGGTCGCTGAGCTTTTTGTGGCCCAAGACTTATGAGTCCGTGGTTATCGCGCGCTTGAGCGAGCAAGATCTTGGCCTTTTAGGCACTCCAGCTGTGCTCAATCCCGTGATAACCAAGTTCGAAATGCAGGTTAATACAGGGGGTATTCGAGGCGAGACCTCCAGCGTGTTGGTTAAAAAAATTGCGAGCAAAATTGATAAAAAAACAGGCTTTGCAACCATTAGCTTCGCTGCGGGCTCGCCAGAGCAGGCCAAAGAATTGGCCGAGGCTGTTATGCAAAGCCTTTTAAAAGAGTTGCTCCCCAAAGGTAATGACAAACTTAAAATAGAACAAATTATTCTCGCTAACGAGCGAAAGATCGAAATGATTCAAGATGTTCTTGATCAAATGCTCAAACAAATAAAGAAAAACAATCTAGATGATCTGAAAAACGAGCAAAATTTAAAATACTTTCAAAGTCTGACAGCTGAAGTTACGAAAGTTGAGCTTGAAAATTTAGAGCTTCGTAATAAATTAATGCCAAAGGGTGCGGAGGTGTATGTGCAGTCCCCCAGCTTGCCTAAAGGCAAAGTTTCGCCCAAGGGCGGCATGGTTGTAATAATTTCGGTGTTGGTCAGTGGGTTTGCTTTGTTATTGTGGGTTTTTGTACGCAAATCTTGGGGGCAAGCCGCTAAAGAAGCTGACAATGCAGAGAAGATAAAGCGAATCAAGGCTGCGTTGAGTCTGAAAGCGCTTTGGTGATTGTGTTAAGTTTATCTCGATACTGTAGTCTGGCGGGAGTCTGATTACCGATTATTTTTGATGTAGATAATTTTCAAAGAAAAAATCATGTTCATACCTTATGGTCGTCAAAATATTTCAGAAGCAGACATAAAAGCTGTGCAAGATGTATTGGTGTCGGACTACTTGACTCAAGGTCCTGTTGTTCCTAATTTTGAAAAAATTGTTGCCGAATATTGCTGCGCTAAATACGCGGTAGCCGTAAATAGTGCAACGAGTGCTTTGCACATAGCCTGTTTGGCTCTCGGGGTTGGGCCAGGCGATAGCGTTTGGACTAGTCCTATAAGCTTTGTTGCTAGCGCAAATTGCGCACGTTATTGTGGCGCTGAAATAGATTTTGTAGACATCGATCCTCTTACCTATAATATGAGCGTCGATGCGTTAGCATTGAAGCTTGAAGAGGCAGATATCAAAGGCCGATTACCGAAAGTTGTTATTCCTGTTCATCTTTGTGGGCAATCATGCGACATGGAGGCAATTCATTCGCTTTCTCGGCAGTATGGCTTTTACATTATTGAAGATGCTTCGCATGCGATCGGTGGAAAATATAAAGATGAAAGGATTGGAGGCTGTCGTTACAGCAACATTACAGTGTTTAGCTTCCATCCTGTAAAAATCATAACGACTGGCGAAGGGGGGATGGCACTAACAAATGACCACGATTTACTGCGGCGAATGGCACGTCTGAGAAGCCATGGTATTACAAGGGATGTGCTAGAAATGACTGCCGACTCGGACGGTCCTTGGTATTACCAGCAGTTAGAATTAGGTTATAATTACCGGATGACTGATATTCAGGCTGCGCTTGGCATTAGTCAGATGAAGCGTTTGAACGAGTTTGTTGTGGATCGACATAAAATCGCTGCTACGTATAATAAACTATTGGCTTCTATGCCGATAACACAACCTTTTCAGCATGATGAAACTTATTCTGCTTTTCATCTTTACGTAATTAGGTTGAAACTTGATTCAATCAACTTAAGTCATAGGCAAGTATTTGAAGGTATGCGGAAAATTGGGGTGGGTGTAAATCTTCACTACATTCCAATTTATCGCCAGCCGTATTACTCAAGGATGGGATATGAGCCTAATAGTTTTCCAGAATCAGAACGGTATTATAAAGAGGCGATTAGTTTGCCAATTTATCCTGGATTGGAGGAGAAGCAGCAGAAGATGATTGTCAATGCCATACTTTTACCAAGTGGGTACCAGGCAATATTCTAAAGCTTATAGGTAATGGTGAATGATTTAGCAATCTGATGGTCGGGGTGTAGTCGAATTTGAGTGCTGAAAAACTAGGGTTGGGGACTGTGCAGTGGGGTGTTGCATATGGCATTTCCAACAAGGTGGGAAAGACGTCTCCAAGCGTTGTGACGGAGATACTCTCGTTGGCGCAAATGGCGGGTGTTAAAGTGTTGGATACGGCTTCTTTGTACGGAGAGGCCGAGGGTGTTCTGGGTGGGAACCGATTGGAGGCGTTTAAGATTGTTACCAAGACTCCTAAGTTTGAGTCGCAGTTCATTGGTCCCCATCATGTTGAGCTAATGTTAGATACTTTTTCCCGGTCACTCGAAAGGTTATCGGTAGACAGGGTTGATGGAATTTTGGTCCATAACGCGGAAGATATTTTGGTTGACGGGGGAGGGCTTCTGGTGGCGGGTATGGAGCGCTTGAGGGAGTTGGGAAAGGTTTCAAAAATTGGGGTTTCGATCTATGATGTAGGGGGCCTTGATGAACTTTTGCGGAGATTTACGCCGAACTTGATCCAGCTACCTCTGAGTGTTTTTGATCAGCGGCTGATCCAAAGCGGCTGGCTTGATCGTCTCAGTGGCTTGGGTGTGGAAATTCATGTTCGCTCTGTCTTTCTTCAGGGATTGTTGTTAATGCCGTTGGATAATCTACCAATTTATTTCGATCCGATTCGCCCGCTATTGGCGCGTTGGCATGCGGCAGCTAGAGAGCAGGGCATGTCACTAATTCAAGCTGCACTTGCATTTGTTCGAGATCTGCCGCAGGTTGATTGTGTGTTGGTTGGTGTCGAGTCGGTGTCTCAATTTCAGGCTTGCCTTCAAGATTTTTCTGTTCCAACGTCATTCGATGCTAAAGGGTTAGCGTGCAATGATTTGGCATTTGTAAATCCTGTATTTTGGAAAAAATAGAAAAGCCAATTCAATTAGGTTTAATTGGAATGTCTCCGGGGAACGGGCATCCCTATTCGTGGGGGGCGATTTTTAACGGTTACGATCCAGTTCAGATGGAGAAATGTGGTTTCCCTGTTATACCGAGATACCTGCAGCAGCAATCGTTTCCTGAGGCAGCAATAGGGGGGGCAAATGTTACGCATGTATGGGCTCAGGAACGAGGGATGGCAGACCAAATATCCAGGTCAGCATTGATTCCAAAGGTGGTTGATAACTTTACTGACATGATAGGTCATGTCGACGGCCTGTTACTGGCACGTGATGATGCAGAGATGCACCTCCATTTTGCGGCTCCTTTTCTCGATGCCGGGATTCCTATATACATCGATAAGCCATTGGCGCTTTCAGTTGACGAAGCTCAGAAGCTGATCGACCGACAGCGCTTCCCAGGTCAGCTATTTTCTTGTTCGGCGTTGAAGTACGCCAAAGAATTGATCCTAATAGATGAGGACTTGGCGAGATTAGGGATGATTCGCTATGCTGCTGCAACTGTGCCCAAAGATTGGGATAAATATGCAATTCATGCTATTGATCCAATATTGCAGCTTGTCGGTGACCGCGGTGACTTGATTGGAACACGTGCATCAAGCGATGGAGGTTTCTTCAGTCTAAGCGCTACGTATAGTGATGACTTTCATCTCAGGATCACCGCGCTTGGAAAGGTTCCAGCCCCAATTTCAATTACAGTTTTCGGTGAGCTAAGTTGGAAGGAGCTCGTTTTTAGAGATTCATTTAATGCATTCAAATTTGCACTGAAAGATTTCGTGGATGGGATACGCAACCACGACGTCCGTACCAAGCCGCAGGAGATGCTGAACGCAATCCGACTTGTAGAGGCGGGAAGAGTATTTTGATGGCTACAAGAACTATTTTATTAACCGGCGCTACCGGCAAATTCGGTAAAGTACTAACTCGGCATTTTGTCAGTGCAGGGGATACGGTAATAGGAGTGTCTCGATCGTCAGAGTCTTTGGACTGCTTGAGCAAGATGTTGGATGGATGTGGCAATCGTTTCACTGGTATAGCGTCGGATCTTACGGCTGAAGGGGGGGTTGCAAGGCTTTTAGACGAGTTAGCATCTCGCTCCATTAATCCGGATTGTCTGATTAATAATGCGCGCAATATCAACTACCTTAAGGTGCAGAATAATGGTATAGTCAGTCGTGAAAACTTCGCAAAAGAGTATGTTCTGGATGTTGTAGTTCCCTATGAGTTGACAATGCTGCTCGCCAAGCAGTCTGATGCGCGTCTATCGAGGGTCGTAAATATAGGATCGCAGTATGGTAGCGTCGCTGCAAATCCTTCCCTGTATGACGATCCTGAGCGGCAATCTCCAATCCACTACAGCGTTGCCAAGGCGGCATTGGTTCATTTGACGCGTGAGATGGCGGTGCGCTTAGCTAAGCAGAAGGTGCAGGTAAATTGCGTAGCATTTGGAGGTGTCGAGGGTAGAGTCGATGAAGCCTTCATGCATAGGTATGCGAAATTGTGTCCAATGGGGCGTATGCTTAGTGAGGATGAGTTGGCTGGGCCCGTAGACATTCTTCTTTCACAATACAGCAATGGCATAACCGGGCATACCTTAATGGCTGACGGTGGTTGGAGTTTGTGGTGAAAGATATTGCCATTATTCTCGCCCGAGGTGGTTCTAAGCGGCTACCAAGAAAAAATATCATAGATTTTCATGGTAAGCCGATGTTGGCTTGGTCTGTCGAGGCGGCCTTGAGCAGTGGTAAGTATCAGCGTGTATTAGTGTCGACGGATGATGAGGAGATAGCTCGGGTAGGAATGAGGTTCGGTGCAGAGGTGCCATTCCTCCGGAGCGCTTCGGCCGATGACGTTTCGTCCGCCAGTCAGGCAACTCTTGTAGCACTAAGGCAGGCGGAGCAGTACTGGGGAGAAGAGTACGACACTGTTTCTCAGTTGATGAGCAACTGCCCGTTGAGGGGTTCAGACGATATACGTGATGCGTTGCGAAACTTTAAAGAGCAAGGCGCTGAGTCGCAGCTCAGCTGTTTCCGCTTCGGTTGGATGAATCCTTGGTGGGCGATGAAATTGGACCCTTGCGGTCGTTCTGAGCCTCTGTTTAAGAAATCACTTGAAGCGCGTTCTCAGGATTTGCCACCGCTCTACTGCCCAAGTGGCGCGTTGTGGATTGCACGAGCTCAGGTTTTAAGAGAAGAGCGCACATTTTATACTCCGCGACATGTTTTTCATCAGATGCACTGGTTGTCGGCCATGGACATTGATGACTTAGAAGATTTGGAGATGGCCAAGGCCTGTTATCTCATCAAGCAACAAGGCCGGATTTAATGAGGTGTATTTCGTCTTAAGGGTGAGTTCTGCTAAGGGTAATAGCTTTCAGCTATATCTTCTAATGAGGCCAGCTCTTGTCAGCCAGTTGGAAACTAAACAAATAAAAGACCAAGTAAAGATGAAAAACATCTGTAATTCGCAAGTGCTTACGAGTGTAACAAACACCTAATCTTTTAAATCAAAAAATATCATGTGCAAGTTATCCATAGTTAGGTGATTTATGAAAAATTGTGAGAGACGGCAAGATCGTGATTTCGGACTATTTTTTAGCGCACTGTTTATGCTGCTTTCAGCATACTCAACTTACCGAAGTGCGGGTATAGCCCAAATTGCTGGGTTCCTTATTTTGGGACTAATTATCGGGTTTATTGCCGTTGTTGCCCCGGTTTTCTTGAATCCATTCAGCAAAGCTTGGATGAAGTTAGGCGAAATTATGGGGAAAATCTCAAGCCCACTTGTATTGGGTGTAATCTACTTCGTGCTAATTACACCAATTTCATTGTTATTTCAGATATTTGGCCGCGATGCCCTACGTCTGAAGAAAGAAAATGTAAATTCCTACTGGATAGACCGGGTGCCACCAGATATCTCCAAGGACTCTTTTAAAAATCAATTTTAAGAAATATATGGATTTCATCAAAGAATTATGGAAATTTTTGCGAGCACGTAAAAAACTTTGGCAGTTACCCATAATTGTTATCATTGTGTTGTTTGGGGTCCTACTTTTTGCAGCCCAAGGAACAGTCATTGCGCCATTTGTATATACATTGTTCTAAATTTATTTTATGAAAATACTAGGACTTTCCGCCTACTATCACGACTCGGCGGCCTGCTTGGTTATTGATGGGGAAATTGTTGCAGCAGTACAGGAAGAGCGATTCACGCGAAAGAAGCATGATGCTGGATTTCCAGCTCATTCAATTAACTACTGCCTGCAGGAGGCAAAGATCAAAGCTGCGGATCTAGATTCTGTGGTTTTTTACGACAAGCCTTTCCTTAAATTCGACCGTTTGTTAGAGACTTACTTGGCATACGCTCCGAAGGGTTTCGAAAGTTTTGCTGCCTCGTTACCTTTGTGGGCTAAGGACAAGTTATTCCAAAAGATGGTGCTGGTAAATGATTTGAAAAACGTAATTGATGCGAGAGTGGATTGGATGTCAAAAATGTTGTTCTCTGAGCACCATCTGAGCCACGCGTCTTCAGCCTTCTTTCCCTCGCCGTTTGAAGATGCTGCTGTATTGACAATGGATGGCGTTGGTGAATGGACAACGACTTCAGTCGCAATAGGTGCAGCAAATCAGCTATCAATTCAAAAAGAAATTCATTTTCCGCATTCTCTGGGCCTCTTGTATTCTGCTTTTACTTATTATACGGGTTTTAAGGTTAACTCGGGTGAATATAAAGTGATGGGGTTAGCAGCTTACGGTGAACCCAGATACGCACAACATATAAAAGAACATTTAATCGACATAAAAGAGGATGGTTCTTTTCATCTTGACATGCAGTATTTTAATTACTGCACTAGTCAGACTATGACAAACGATAGGTTCGCCGATATCTTTGGTGGTCCACCGCGGAAGAAAGAGGGCATCCTTACACAACGGGATATGGATCTCGCTGCATCTGTTCAATCAGTGACGGAAGAGGTCATGATTAAGCTTGCTAAGGGTATTAGAAAATCGACAGGGCAGAAGAACTTGTGTCTAGCAGGAGGTGTGGCTTTAAATTGCGTTGCGAATGGAAAACTCTTGCGCGAAAATATTTTTGAAAATATATGGATTCAGCCTGCGTCAGGAGATGCAGGTGGAGCAATAGGTGCGGCACTGGCAGCTTATTACATGATGTTGGAAAAACCGCGAACGGTAAACACATTGGATTCGATGAAGGGGTCGTACCTTGGTCCTGATTTCAAACAGAGTGATATTGAGGAGCGGCTAAGAGCATTTGGCGCCGTCTATAGCGTATCAGACGAAGAGTCCGTGATATCCGAGACGGCGCTTGCGCTTGCTAAGGGTAGGGCTGTAGGTTGGCACCAAGGCCGAATGGAGTTCGGTCCGCGGGCCTTAGGTGGTCGTTCGATCTTGGCCGATCCGCGTGCGCCATGGGTTCAAAAACAACTAAACCTGAAGGTGAAATACCGTGAGTCATTTAGGCCCTTTGCTCCAAGCATACTCCGCGAGCATGTGGAGGAATGGTTCGATCTTAACTGTGACAGCCCGTACATGCAAATAGTCGCTTATCTACAAAAGGATAAGCGTATTGAGATGACAAAAGAGCAGCAGCGGTTGTTCGGAATCGATAAGTTGAACGTGCCTCGTTCCGAAATACCGGCGGTTACTCACGTTGATTACTCTGCACGTATTCAGACAGTGCATGAAACAACCAACCAAAAATTTTACAGGTTAATCAAAAAATTTCACGAATTGACGGGTTGTCCTGTGCTTGTAAACACATCGTTTAATGTGCGTGGAGAGCCAATAGTGAATACTCCTGAGGATGCTTTCCGTTGCATGATGGGAACGGAGTTGGATTTCTTAGTAGTTGGAAATTGTATTCTTCGTAAAGAAGAGCAAAATTCAAAATTAATGGAAAATTATAAAGACTCATATGAGCTCGATTAATTTTTTTAGTCAATTAAAGTTATTTCATGTAGATGGAGTTAGATAGTATGCTGCATACCAGATTAAACTATCTTAACAAGAAGTGATATTATGAAGCGTAAATTAATAATCGGTTTGACAATAATGATTGCTGTGGGCGTGGCTGTAGGGATTTACAAAAAAATAAGATATAGATTTGCGGAGTATGAAGAAAATCAAAAGGTTTGGGGGCTTGTCCCTGAGATGAAGAAATTTGATATGACTGAATTAAGGGGTTCTTGGCCAAAGTATCAGTATGATGTCGATACTGTATTCTCCGAAAAAGCACAAGCAACTAAATACATTAACATCACAGCCTCGGGGGAAAGGGTCTCATTTGAAAATAGTGGATCTGCTGAGGTAATAATGGTTGGTGGCTCTACAATGTTTGGGTATGGAGTTCCCGATGATTATACTATCCCGTCTATGTTTAATAAAGCACAGGGTAAATATCATGCGGTTAATTATGGAAGGGGTGGTTATTACTCAGAGCTTGAAACAAAATTAATACTAAAACTTCTAAGATTAGGTAAAAGACCTGCTGAAATAATTATCCTTGACGGACTGAATGATGGTAAAAAAAATCCATTATATTCAAATGAACTCAGCTTTTTATTCGATTCTTTTAACTATAATAAATATAATTACTTCCTTGCTGGGGTGGGGAGTGTAATGCCTTTGATAAAGCCAAGAAGCATTGGCATCTATGAAAATCCGAGTTATTATCATGATTTAAATCTCTGGTTTGATTCGTATTTGGATAATATCTCGCAAGTCGCACATCTACAGAAGGCGTATAAATTTAAAGTAAATGTATTTATCCAGCCCATTCCTGGATTTGATAATGAATTCGCGAAGCATGCTTTACTAATTAATGTTCCGTCTGATTTTCACGATTATCAATTTGAGAAATATAAAGTAATAAAAAAAAGAATTGGGGAATTAAAGAAAATTGCAAATGTATGTGATTTATCTGGGTTGTTTTCTGGGTATGTGCCTTTTCCGTTTGTCGATGGTACGCATTATACGCCGACAGTAAATGCAATAATAGCAAAACGCATGCTGAAATTCATGGAGCTTGGTGTTTGCGATGCTAGTAATACTAAACAAGAGATTGCCCCTGAAATTGCGGCTAAGCTTGGAATTTAATTTTATCCGGTATCTTAAAAGAGTCGAGTGTGCTCATTACATAACATTAGATCATTCATATGACGCAATTGGTATTGGTTTATGGGCATTAATGATTAGAAGGACGATGGTTAATGCATGCAATCTAGTCAAACGTAGGGGTTGCTGTTCATGACTGGGGGCTGCATCGCCTTCAGAGTTGATCTCTCTCAGGAAATGGGGGTTGGCCATTTCATGCGCTGTTTGGGTTTGGCTGATGCTTTATTGTTCCGTGGTGCGAAGGTCCGATTTGTTTGTCGTGATTTGCCACCTGTGTTTAAAGAAACCCTTCTAGCAGGAGGGCATGAATTAGTACAACTCAGCACTAAGCAGGCAGTCACGTCGGTGGACAAAGTGGGGATTTCCTCAGGCTTGGCCCACGCCCACTGGCTTGCCGTTAGCCAAGCACAAGATGCCGATGACACCGCCCAGGCCCTTGCGGACCGTGTGTGGGACTGGTTAGTCGTCGACCATTACGCTCTAGATGTGCAATGGGAAAGTCGAGTAAGGCCATCATGCAGGTCTTTGATGGTCATTGATGACCTAGCTGACCGAACGCACGTCTGCGATTTGTTACTCGACCAAACTTTCGGTCGCGAGGAGGCGGACTACTGCGCCCTTGTGCCGGCCACCTGCCGGCTGCTCTGTGGCTCAAAATACGCCCTACTGCGTCCCGAATTTGCCGCTATGCGACCATACAGTCTCAAGCGCCGTATACGTCCAGTTTTGCGCGAGTTACTGATCACCATGGGGGGGGTGGACAAGGACAATGCAACCGGACAAGTATTACAGGCGCTGAGTCGGTGCTCTCTATCTGCAGATATTTGTATCTCGGTGGTAATGGGGGCGACTGCCCCCTGGTTAGAAGAAGTTCGCAAGCAGGCGCTCGAAATGCCCTGGCCGACCAGAGTGCTGGTCGGTGTTAGTAACATGGCGCAACTGATAGCCGAAAGCGATCTTGCTATCGGTGCGGGTGGAACGACATCATGGGAGCGGTGTTGCCTTGGCGTACCAACGGTCTTGCTTGTGCTGGCTGACAACCAACTGAAAGTTGCAGAGGGTTTGGAGCGTAAGGGG
The DNA here is from genome assembly GCA_964653305.1 of uncultured Cellvibrionaceae bacterium. Lineage (GTDB taxonomy): Bacteria > Pseudomonadota > Gammaproteobacteria > Pseudomonadales > Cellvibrionaceae > Cellvibrio. The sequence continues at coordinate 11,353 of CAZZEV010000002.1, forward strand.
GCTGTCGTTCTTGTCAACCAGAGAGAGCAGATGGAAAAGCATTTCGAGACACTGTTTGCCATTTTGCTTTCTGAGCCTATAAAAATGCGCAGCATGAGCAAGTCTGCTGCGGCCATTGCTGACGGCACGGGAATGAGCTCTGTCCTGGCTGTATTGGAGGCCTAATATGAACGATCAAACTTCAATGCGTGTCCGCAGAATGCTCAAACACGATCTTGAATACGTTCTGTCCTGGCGTAACCACCCTGGCGTGCGGCAGTTCATGCTCACGCAGCATGAAATAACGGCAATTGAACATCAGGCATGGTTTGATAGTGCATCCAAAGATGCAACACGGGCACTACTTATAATTGAGCAGCAAAACCAACCAGTCGGCTGCGTGGTCTTTTCGGGCGTACAGTCAAACGCTACTGCTGACTGGAGTTTTTACTCCTCGCCAGACAGCCCTGCCGGAACTGGTAAACGAGTTTGCTCAATAGCTCTCGACTTTGTTTTTAAGGAGCTAAACATTCACAAAGTTGCGGGGCAAGTTCTTGACTTTAACATTGCGTCCATTCGATTGCATCAGCGCCTCGGCTTTATCCAGGAGGGGACTCTCCGAGAGCACATTTTGATTGGCGAAAAACACCACGATCTTCTTTGCTTCGCAGTCTTATCGAAAGAGTGGATTGCAGGCGAAAGAGATAGACGAGAATTTTATGAATAATCAAAAAAAAAGGAGCTGAGCCTGAAGAAGCAGTACATTTTTGCGAGTTGCAAGCGCTGGCATCTTCCTTTACTTGAGCAACTGAAAATAGATGTCGCGGCAAACTGGACATATGTTTCTGATAACATGGAATTAGAAGATGCCCTCGCCAGCACTAATCCAAAATATATTTTCTTTCTACATTGGAACTGGATAGTCCCTGAGAAAATTTGGAGCGCATACGAATGCGTATGCTTTCACATGACAGATGTCCCATACGGACGCGGAGGTAGTCCTCTGCAGAACCTGATTCTTGCTGGTTATACACAAACCATGCTTACTGCGCTTCGAATGGTTGAGGAAATGGATGCAGGGCCCGTTTATACAAAGAAACCCCTCAGCCTAGATGGATCAGCCGAAGAAATATATCTCCGGGCTGGCAAGCTGAGCATTGAAATAATTAAATGGATGCTTGATCATAAGCCACAACCTAAACCACAGAAAGGTGAGGTTGTTATTTTTAAGCGTCGCAGGCCTGAACAAAGTAACCTGCCAAATGTCGGAAATCTAAAAAATGCATTCGATTTTATTCGAATGCTGGATGCAAATGGATACCCGTCCGCTTTCGTTGAATACGGTAACTATCTAATGAATTTTAAAAAAGCAAAACTTGATGGTGATCGGATTGTAGCCGAAGTTGAAATCAAAATCCAAAAATAATACTTAAGCGAAAAATAGAAATGAATATTACTATCAACGGCCGAGAAATTGGCCCTAATTCTCCGCCGTATATAATTGCCGAGCTTTCAGCAAACCACAACGGAAACATTGAGCGTGCTTTCGAGACAATTAAAGCTGCGCGCGATCAAGGTGCTGACGCAATCAAGATTCAGACCTACACCGCAGACACAATGACGATTGACTGCGAGAGTGAAGAATTTATGATTCGCGGGGGATTATGGGACGGGTTTAAGCTCTACGATTTATATAAATGGGCTGAAACACCGTTTGAATGGCATCAGGCTATTTTCGATTATGCTAAAAGTATAGGAATGACTATATTCTCTACACCTTTTGATGAATCGGCTGTAGATCTTCTCGAGTCTCTCAATGTCCCTGCGTACAAAATTGCTTCGTTTGAAGCGACAGACTTACCCTTGATTCGCTATGTCGCGAGCAAAGGCAAGCCAATGATTATGTCAACTGGCATGTGCACGGAGCAGGAAATCGCTGAAGCTGTGAACACGGCGCGTGCCAGCGGTTGCAAGGAGCTGGTCCTGCTTCATTGCATTAGCAGTTATCCTGCGCCAATGGACCAGGCAAACCTGCTGCAAATGCCGAACCTCGCAGCAAAATTTAAAAGCATACCCGGTCTATCTGATCATACGTTAGGTACCACGGCTTCCGTTGCTGCTGTGGCACTTGGAGCATGTGTAATCGAAAAGCACTTTACATTAAGCCGCCAAGATAAGGGGCCGGATAGCGAATTCTCTATAGAACCAGATGAAATGATACGGTTATGCCAAGATACACGAGATGCATGGTCTGCGCTTGGCTGTGCAACTTTTGAGCGCCAGCAGGTAGAAGAAGCAAGTAAGCGATATCGACGATCCGTCTATTTTGTCAAGGACATGATAGCGGGGCAGAAGATTACCGAGGCAGATATCCGTAGGATTAGGCCGGGCTATGGCCTAGCGCCTAAGAATTTCGAAAAGTTGCTGGGCAGAACAATGCGAGAAAATGTAAAACGAGGTACGGCAGTCAACTGGGCGCATATCAATGACTAAAATCGTACTGGTTATTGCAGCTCATGCAGATGATGAAGTGCTTGGATGCGGAGGGACAATATCACGTCATGTAGGCGAAGGTGACATTGTATATACAGTAATTATGGCCGATGGCGTTAGTTCTCGTAAAGAAAATGATAGAAAAGAAATACTAGATCGTACCGCAGCAGCAGAGCGTGCGCGCGAAATCCTTGGAGTTAAAAAAAATTATTATCTAGAATTTCCCGATAACAAAATGGATAGTATTTGTATGCTCGAAATCATACAGAGACTTGAGTCTATTGTAGAGGAAATTAGACCAAATATTATTTATACCCATCATCGAGGCGATTTAAATGTTGATCACGTCGTAACACATCAAGCTGTTTTAACGGCATGTAGGCCGATTCCCGGAAGTTGCGTTGAAGCAATCTATGCATTTGAAATCATGTCGAGTACGGAATGGGCAGCGCCACAAGTTTCTCCATTTTTACCAAATCATTATGTTGACATAACAAATTATCTTATGAAAAAGAGAAGCGCATTGCAGGAATATAATATCGAAATGCGTGAGCAACCGCATTCGAGAAGTATTCAAAATTTGATGGCACTAGCGCATTTTCGTGGTAATACAATGGGAGTGAATTCTGCGGAGGCATTCATTACCATAAGGACTATAAAAAAATAGCATATAAAAAGAGGTAGCAATGAGGAAAGGTGATTATATTTATATAATTTATAGAAAATGGAATTTTGAGCCATTCAAATATGCTCTAGGAACTGATAATGTCAAATATATACATGAGATGGACTTAGAGGGTAAACGCGACGATTCTCAGAAACAGTTAGATGGCAAAGAGGTGGAATCCATTATAATGGGTTGTAGGTTGCTGAGGAACTTGAATTATGAAGAGGCTAGGCAAAAGATAAATTACGTGGCAGATCAATGGATTAACTTAATGAACATTGAAAGACCAAAATTAGTAATATCTGTAACAGTTGACAATTATATATTAGATGTGATTGCAAGAATATGTGAGAAAAATAATATTAAATATTTGGGATTGGTAAATTCTCCGATACCTGGTTATTCTAGGCTAACAACTCGCGGTAAATTAGAGCAAGGACTTTGGGGGCCAGCACGCACCGAGATAATGGATTTTTATAGAAATAGGCGAAAACCCTCGCACTATGAAGAAATAAAATTTAAAGTTAAGCTGAAAAAGAGAATTGTAAATTACGCAAGGGAAAAATATTTTAAGATAAAGCATTTATTTGGGGCGAATGATTATCACACTATAGTAAATAGCAATTGGGGATCGATCGATAAAGGATATTTAAATGGATCTATTAATGTGGAGGTAAAAGAAAAATACTTCATCCCATTGCAGTTTACGCCTGAATGCACTGTTGATTATTGGTCGCCAGTATATCCAAATAATGATTACGAGCAATTTATTTGTGATTTAATAAGCAACAATAAAAGTATTAGATTTGTTCTGAAAGAACATCCGTCATATATGGGGTATAGAAAAAAGAGCTTTATTGAATGGATTAACAAACAAGAAAATTGTGAAGTTATAAGTGTAATGGCTGATAATTATGATTTAATATCAAAATGCAAAGCAGTTTGTACGTTGACAGGGACGGTTGGGATTGAAACTGTTATGACGGGCGGTACACTAATTATACTTGGAGATATTCCGTATTACTTGGACGGATGCAATTCAAGTATTCACATACTAGGTAACGAATTTCATCCTTCTGACGAAATTAAGGAGAGGGTAGTTGAAAATATTTCAAAATCATTAATTCGGGGGGGGTTGAAGTTTGAAAAAAAAATTTACGGATGGCGATACAATGAAAATTTAGCAATAGATCTCTCTAAATCACTTAATAAATATATTGAGATATACAATGAAGAAAATAAATCTTAAAATTAGTATAGAGCAATACGCTAAAGCAGGCTTTGATATTACACAAGATGAGGAATTCCTATATATTAAAAGCTGCATAAATATAAGAGATGAATGTTTTTATAAGATAACAGACGACGAAATAGTAATATTTGGATCAGATGAGTATGCCAAACTAATGGATTCGAATGAAACAATATTAGACTATAAAAATATAAATTATTTTATTAAGAATTATGTGTTTCCAACTGGGGAAACTGGTATAGATGGTGTCAAGAGAATTGAGCCTAATTCAAAATATTCATTTCACAGAAAAACACTCACTATAGATTCGACGAGAATAGATATTGGAAGTGATCTGGGCCAACGAAAATACGTAAGTATAGAAATATTTGATAAAACATTTCAGACTGTTTTACATGATAAAATCAAAAAACAAGACGGGAAAAATGTTGGTGTTTTATTTAGCGGAGGTGTAGATAGTATTTACATTGTAATTTCATTGTTAAGAATGAATATTAGACCTATTCTTTTGACTTTTAAACCATCGCCAGCATTTGATTCATCCGAGATTGACATCGTTAGATCTGAATATTGTGGAAAACTATTCGAATTGGAGCATTACTTTGTTGAAACACATATAGATAAAAATAAATTAATTTCTTACTGGAAAAATCTAAAAAGAGAAATGCCTATGGCAGTTCATACTGGAATATTTTTTGATGAATTGATACAGTTTTCAAAAATTAAAGGAATAAAAATATTAATTTCCGGTCAAAATGCTGATACATTTTACAATTTTGGGCCTACAAGTAAGTTTAAATTTGATGTTTCGAGTATGGCAGATACATTTAGACGGTTTTTCCTAACAGATTTCATAATCAGTGCGCTAAATCAGAATCAGAAGGGATTCATAAATAAATTGAAAAAAAATCTAGCCATTGGAACATTAAATATTGGGGCTTATGTTTATCAATTATTAAAGAAAGATGGAGCTAATTATAGAAGGCCCAGAAATGCAGAAGAAGCGTATGAGGCCTATGTCAACAGGCCAGATTATACAATATTCCCAGAAATTAATAAGATTCAAACGGCCACTTGTGCAAAGCAAAATTTCGAATTTTATTCTGAAATCATAACGCACAAGATATATAATTTTATAACGAGTGGTGCGCCAATGGTAATTCATAATACTGCTCTTAGAAATGAAATTGAATCGATAACTCCATTTTCAGAGCGTGAGATGTTAAATTTATTTTCCCATCTGAATCGAAATATTGGAGATGTTATTTATCCAAAAAAATACATATATCGATCCATAATAAAATATAGACCTGACCTTTTAGTCAATTTAGAGAAGTTGGAAAAAGGGATAGCAGGGCCAAATTACCACAAGTGGCTAAATGATAATCTTGACTATTTCAGTACTTCAAATGATTCAATACAAGGTGGCAACTATAATTCGGCCACAAATTTCATGCGCAAGTTGGCAAATTTTTGGATTGAAAAATAACTTGCATTTAAAATTATTATTTTTGGCTATTGATGCCTAAGAGTAAGTAAATTATTATAGCCATTTCTTTTTTGTACTTTGTTATGAATGCTCGCTTCTTCTAATAAGAATACACGCTAATGTGGTTTTAATTGTCGCCTCAATCATGAAAATAAAAATCAGTAATATTATATGAGAATATTTAAATTAGCTGGTTACTCAATATTGGTTGATACATTGTTTACGCCAATATCTCTAATGCTTGGTCATTTGGGATTTGATGTTGCTTGGCATTTTTTCAAATTGCCGTTTTTCATATTATATTTAGCAACTTTACTTGCATATAAAGTGGATTATAAATTAGATAGGGCATTGATTATTTTTTTGTTTTTATTCATATTTTCATTATTTAATGGATTGATTAATAATGGATTAAATAAGTACACAATTTCACATGTATATTTCGCATCACTAGCTTTTTTCGGTTATGCATTTGGTTTGCAGTTGTCTCGTAGAATAAATTTTGATGACTTGGATTTATCAAGATATATAAAGTACGGATATATTTTGTTTGCAATATGTATTGCTTACTTTATGTTATACATTACAGGAGTCATACAATATTTTGGTATTTCAACGAATATAGGGTATTTTGCATTGATATATTATGCTATCTCACAATACAAATCATTTGTAGTGATGCTGTTAGGGGTTCTCGTCACAGGAAAACGAACGGTTTTGCTTGGTGTTGTTGGGGCAGTTTTATCTTATTATAGAACTACAAAAATTTTCAATCTTCTAATGTTAACCATAAGCATAATAGTTTTATTGCTTGTATTTGCAAATTTAGGTTTGTTAGATAGGCTAATTTTACCTATAGAATCGATTATTGAAGATGAGGATAGTGCTAGGGCTTTTTATTCATTAACAAGCGGAAGAAATTTCGAGGTTGAATATGCTTTAAATTTATTTAATAATATTTTTAATTATTTTCTGGGTTTAGGCTACGGAGTGTATTATGAAATGCCCTTGGGCTTGGATGATAATACTGATGTGTATTATCAACATTACACACACTTTTCTCCGGTTTCATTTGCAATGCTCTACGGATGGGTTGTTACAAGCGTTTTTTATATTTGGATGTATAAAATAAGTGTAAATATAGGAAATAATAAATTTAAGTATTTATTTGCATATGCAATATTGGCCTCCTTTGCTGGAGCAACTCTTCTAGTGGATAGTAAGGTGTGGATTATAATTGGTTACTTTTCTGGGGTTGCATTTACTAAAAAAAATAGTAAATGAATATAATTTGTTGGATTCTTAATGAAACTTTGGTCAACTATAGTTAGTAAAATTTCATCAATTCGCAATTTGAAGTTAATCACATTTGATAGGTTTTTTTTCGTATTATTTTCTATTTTTCTATCATTGAGGGTTTTTTTTATTAATTGGATTGCCGGTGCTGAGTTTTTGGGTTCATATTTCTTTCTAGTTTCATTATCTGTGCCGTTGTCTTTTATTATGGGTGGAGCAATCGAAGTTAACCTTATTTCTAAATTTGTACGATCAGAGCCTACGGCAATATTGGAAGATTACATTTGTGCGCAAAATAGCGTAATTTATTTTACTACACCTGTTTTATTATTTGGGGCTTTGTGGGCGAATTCTATGGTGCTTTATTTATTAGCTATAGCACTTGCAAATTTGTCACTTGTTTCATGCATTTCGATTTCAAGGACGTTTAGTGAGTTAAAGCTAACGAATGCTACTGGAATTCGCTTTATTTTTGTTTTTATATTTTCGTTATTAGGTGCTAAGTATGACAATATAGCTATTGTTATTTTGGGTGATTATTTTGCTTCTTTGATGATATTCAAATGGTTGCTTGCTAAGAAATTAAATATCACTTTCCCTAAAAACTTTAACCCATATAGCAAATTTTCATTTCCATATGCTGCAAATTCATTATTTCAAGGGGTTGATAAAATAGTTCTTGGGCTCTTTTCAAGCGCAGCTGTTGGGCAGCTGGTATTAATACAATCCTTTGTATCATATGGAAGTTATTTAAATGGACTGATTAATAATTTTTTATATACATTTCGACCTAAAAATTTAAATTTTATCTCATCAATGTTCGTATTAATTAGTATTGTTTGTGCGCTATTTGTTCTTATTTTTATGCGCAGTTTGTCATTCGATCTATTTATTCCAATTCAAATTTTTCTTATATTTATATTGTCGGCGTTGAACTTTGCCGAATATGAATCCAATGCTATTGGAGTGCCTTTTACTGTAGTGTGGCAGACAATGATTCAAATTATTTCATTTTTAATGATTATTTTCATTGTGGGTTTTGATTCATATCAAAAGTTGATTGTTGCAACTCTATTTTCAGTTACTATGAAGTATTTTCATTTTCTTGTTATAAAAAGGACCAAAGATGTTTAACGACAAAATATTATTAATTACCGGAGGCACCGGTTCGTTTGGTAACGCTGTATTGCGTCGTTTTATTAATTCTGACTTTAAAGAGATTCGTATTTTTAGTCGTGATGAAAAGAAACAAGACGATATGCGAAAGAAATACAGAAATTCAAAACTCAAATTTTATGTGGGAGATGTGCGAGATTATCAGTCAGTAATAAGTGCTACAAGAGGCGCTCATTTCATTTTTCATGCCGCAGCCTTGAAGCAGGTTCCATCATGCGAGTTTCACCCTCTGGAAGCAGTCAAAACTAATGTGCTAGGTACCGAAAATGTGTTGGAAGCTGCCATCAACTCTGGCGTTGAACGAGTTATATGTCTTAGCACAGATAAAGCCGTGTATCCAATTAACGCTATGGGTATAAGTAAGGCAATGATGGAAAAGGTCGTCGTTGCAAAATCACGAATATCCAAGCAAACGATTATATGTGCAACAAGATATGGTAATGTTATGGCTTCAAGGGGGTCTGTGATTCCCTTGTTTATTCAACAGATACGTAGAGGGCAGCCTATTACAATTACAGATCCAGATATGACTCGATTCATGATGACACTGGAAGATGCAGTTGACTTGGTTTTGTTTGCCTTTACGCATGGACTTCCAGGTGATATCTATGTACAAAAGGCTCCTGCGGCAACGGTCGAAACTTTAGCTGAGGCTTTAAAGGATATTGTCGGAGTTCCTGACCATCCTGTTAACACTATCGGTACGCGCCATGGTGAAAAGCTTTTCGAAGTACTTTTAAGTCGCGAAGAAATGGTTATCGCTGAAGATTTAGGTGGCTATTATCGTGTGCAGCCAGATTTGCGCGACCTTAACTATAAGATGTATGTAGAACAGGGCGATTCCAAAATTTCTGAATCAGTTGATTATAACTCACATAATACTGCTAGATTAGATTTTGCCGGTATGCAGGAATTGTTGAAAAAATTAGATTTTGTACAAGGTCTTTTATCCGGTAATTATGTAGAGCCAGAGGAGTAAAAATTCGTGATGCAAAGCACTTGCCGTGTACTTGTTACAGGCGCCAATGGTTTTATTGGTAAAAATTTGATGGTACGCCTAAATGAGTTCTCAGTTTTTACTGTAACAACTTTTACACGTGGAGATGACGTTAGTTCGTTGCCAGCTTTATTATCTAATGTGGATGCTGTTGTACATTTGGCAGGTGTGAACCGACCACAAGATGAGCGCGATTTTGCTGTCGTCAATAAGGGGCTGACAGAGATACTATGCGATGCTATCAGATATGAGGCAGTAACAAGTGGGCGAAAAATCCAGCTGATATTGGCGTCATCAATGCAGGCTAGTCATGATAATGCATATGGCCGCAGTAAACTCAGCGCAGAGATTGCTGCTAATGCTCTTTCTGTTGATGTTGGTAATTCAGTAGTCGTCTTCAGGCTACCTGGTGTGTTTGGCAAGTGGTGCAAACCCAACTACAACTCTGTGGTAGCCACTTTTTGCTATAATATAGCAAGGGACTTGCCAATTAAAGTAAATGATCCGATGGCTGCATTGAGGCTAGTATATGTGGATGACGTGGTGAGCGCCTTGATTGCTGCATTGCAGTCGTCACCGCCGGGAGCGGTCCTAACTATTGTCCAACCTGAATTCAATATTACATTGGGTGATCTAGCGGCGCAGATTAGAGCTTTTGCTTCATCGCGAGTTAACTTGATGATTGAGCGCGTTGGCGCTGGTTTGGTGCGTGCACTCTATTCCACCTATGTAAGTTATCTTCCAAAAGAGAATTTCAGTTATAGTGTCCCGCAATTTTCTGATTCGCGTGGGGTTTTTGTTGAAATGCTAAAAACACTCGACAGTGGACAATTCAGCTACTTTACTGCGCACCCGGGCGTTACTAGAGGCGGCCATTACCATCATTCTAAGACAGAGAAGTTTTTGGTTATTAAAGGTCAAGCACTCTTCCGCTTTCGCAACCTGTTGACTAATGAGCAGTTACAGATACGAACATCAGGTGAAAATCCTCAAGTTGTAGACACAATCCCAGGTTATGTACACGACATTACTAATTTAGGTAATGAAGAAATGGTCGTAATGTTGTGGGCTAATGAGATCTTCGATCGCGAGCGAACCGATACATTTAATAGTGAAATTTAACTAAAATGAAAAAACTTAAATTAATGACAGTTATTGGGACTCGTCCGGAGATTATTCGACTATCGCGCGTACTGCCTGCGCTTGATATGAGTTGTGACCATGTCCTAGTGCATACTGGTCAGAACTACGACTATGAACTAAACCAAGTTTTTTTTGATGATTTGGGTCTGCGTAAGCCTGACCATTTTCTTAATAGTGCTGAAGCCAGCACAGGGCCCGCGAACACCATTGGCAATCTCATCACCGCCGTAGATGAGGTATTAGCTCAGATTCAGCCAGATGCAATGTTGGTTCTTGGCGACACCAATAGTTGCTTGTCGGTCATTCCTGCCAAGAGGCGGAAAGTTCCCATATTTCATATGGAAGCCGGCAACCGTTGTTTTGATCAGCGAGTACCAGAAGAAACCAACCGTCGCATTGTGGATCACACGGCTGATATAAATCTAACATACAGCTCTATCGCTCGCGAATATCTGTTAAGAGAAGGCTTCCCTCCCGACCAGGTAATTAAGATAGGTAGTCCAATGTACGAAGTACTACACTATTATTCGTCACAGATTAACGCATCAAAGGTTTTGAGCCATCTCGGATTGCAGCAAGGTCATTACTTTCTGGTGAGTGCCCACCGAGAAGAAAACATCGAATCAGATGTGTCTTTTGGCAAGCTAGTGGCCGTTTTAAACTTGCTGGCCGAAGAGCATAGTTTGCCCGTGTTAGTGTCTACCCACCCTCGGACGAGGAGACGGGTGGAAGAAACGCAGACCAAATTTCACCCATTAGTATCTCTTGTGAAGCCCTTGGGGTTTTTTGATTATGTGAATCTTCAGATTAATTCTAGGGCAGTTCTATCGGATAGTGGTACGATAAGCGAAGAGTCTTCAATTTTGAATTTCCCTGCTTTAAATCTTCGAGAAGCGCATGAGCGGCCTGAAAGCATGGAGGAGGCTACTGTTATGTTGGTAGGTTTAGAGATAGAACGTGTTAGACAAGGGTTGACAATTCTTGCGGGGCAAAAACGTGGAAATGTACGACATTTGAGTTTGGTGCAAGATTACAGTGCTTATAATGTAAGTGAAAAGGTGGTACGTATTGTTCATAGCTACACTGATTATGTCAACAGAGTAGTGTGGAGGAAAAGTGCTTCGTAATATGAACAGAAATATAGGATCAATTTAATTGAATAAAAAATCTTCAATCTTGATGCTTACTCAATGGTTTAATCCTGAGCCCAATGAAAAAGGGCTGAGTTTTGCAAAAGGACTTTTAAACAAAGGGTACGAAGTTGAGGTTTTGACTGGATTTCCTAATTATCCTGGTGGGCGTATATATTCAGGATATAAATTAAAATTATATCAGAGAGAAAATATTGACGGGGTTAAAGTTTCAAGAGTATTTCTTTACCCGAGTCATGATCAATCTGTAATTAAAAGAATTATAAATTATTTTAGTTTCATTGTGAGTTCTTTGTTGTACTATATTCTGAATCCTGCGTGTGCGCCTAGCTTAATATATGCATACCATCCGCCAATTACAGTTGGACTTTGCGCTTTAATTATGGGTAAATTAAGAAAAATACCTGTTGTATATGATGTGCAGGATATGTGGCCTGACACACTGAAGGCGAGTGGAGTCATAAATAATAAATACATATTGGGTTTTATTAATATAATTTGTATGTGGGTGTACAACAGAGTTGACAAGTTGGTGGTTTTATCGCCTGGCTTCAAAAAATTATTAATTACGCGCGGCGTTCCTGCTAATAAAATTTCGGTGATATATAATTGGGCAGACGAAGAAGTCTTAAAAGTAAAAGAATGGAAATCTTCAATTGAAATTCAAACAAAAGATGGAATGGAGTTTCTCTATGCTGGAAACATGGGGGCGGCACAAAAATTAGAGACGTTAATTTTGGCTGCTGAAAAGTTACAGCAATGGGGGTCAAGATCTAGAATCTTAATGTTAGGATCTGGAATAGAATTGAATAACTTAAAGAAAATTGTTTTAGAAAAAAATCTTAATAATGTATCTTTCTTGCCGCAAGTTCAAATGTGCGAAGTTGGAAAATATATAATATCTAGTGATGTTGCAATTATTCATCTGAAGAATGACGGTCTTTTTGAAATTACGATCCCCTCGAAAACACAAGCGTTCCTTGCGTTTGGAAAGCCAATTTTAATGGGTGTTAAGGGTGATGCAGCTAATCTTGTTAAAGTGCCTAATGCGGGGATATGTACAGAGCCCGAAGACTACATGGCTATGGCTAAGGCTATTTTGAAATTTGAAAAAATGCCAATGAATCAAATTCGTGAAATGGGGCTTCGTGGCTTAGAATATTATAGCAAGAATCTATCATTCGATGTGGGTGTTTCTGAGTTTTCAAGTGTGTTCGATACAGTAATACGCGAGTACAAAGAGACTTAAAGTATGATTAGTAGATTGAAATCGTTATACGAAAAAGTAAAAAAATATGGACTGATTTTTTCGATAGAATATGCAGTTGATTCTTTCATCTTTGACTTCTTGTATGGCACCAATACGTCAGGAAAAGTAGATATAGTTGATTTCCCCCAAAATTTGCCGAACTTAAGGAATGGTGTTGGATACCAAGCAGCATTGCTGTCTGAAATACGATGGGCGCATACGTATTTATTTTGTAATTTGAAAAACTTTGACGAGTTCCATTTTGTTGATATTGGTTGTGGAAAGGGCAGAGCCCTAATTCGTTGGAGCCAGTTGAATATAAAAGAAAGATGCATACAGCATGTTTCTGGAATTGAGTATAATAAGGACCTGTATGACGTTGCAAGAGTTAATCATGCGATTGTATTTAAGGGGTCTGCAGGTAATATATATTTTTCAGATGCAACTAAAATAAATTATGAGATGTTTGGTGAAAGATTAATGTTATTCATATTTAATTCTTTTGACGATAAAATTTTTCAAATAATTCTTGATAATATCACCCAAAGTGAGGTCTATCTGGTATATGTGAATCCTGTGTGGGGTGATCTTGTTTCTTCTTGTGGATATGAGTTGGTGGCCAAGTCAGATAGATCTATATCTACAGCGCGCACTAATATATATAAAAAAATATCAATTTAATTTGTAAAAATTAAGGTACTCCTTGCGATTGCTTTTAAAATAAGGTGGGGCAATATGCCGCAGTCAATAATGGTGATAAATAATAGTGAGAATAAGCTTGCTGAATTTCTATCTTTGTCTGGATCGCGCGTTATAAATGTAGATAATATTTCGTGGCAAGTTTTAAACGGATTTGTAATGCCGTGCTATTTGCCGCACTGTATCCCAGATATATCATATTTCAATGCAAAAAATGCATGCAAGTTGAGTGGCAGTTTATTCGTTCGATGGACTGGTGATTTTGGTAAGACTAGATTATCCAGCTGGTGGTTTATCATATACGAGGGATATTACAGTTTAGAAAATTGTAAAAGTAAAACACGTTGGCAAGTTAACAAGGGAAATAAGCGATTGCTCGCAAGAAAGCTAGAAGCTGAAGAGGTTCTAGCTCAGGGCTACGATGTATGCAAAAGAGCATGTGAAAGGTATGGAGATAGATCCTTCCTCGTTTCGCGGGAGCATTTCAGATTAAGGATCAATGCATCGACACAGTTTCCCGGCATTGTTGAATACTTTGGAGTTTTTAATGGTTTGCAGCTGGTCGCTCTTGCTGAGAATTTGGTTCAAGATAATGCTGTTTTTTGGGAGTCGATATGGTTCGATCCAGCAGAGCTTAAAAATCATTCAAGTTATGTTTTGACGGACTTTATGTTGAATCATTATATAAATGAGCGTAAATTTACATATGTTTCTGATGGGAGCAGGAGCATCTATCACAATACTAATTTTCAGTTATTTCTTATTGAAAAATTCGGTTTCAAGAAGCAATATACTAAACTATACTTTTATTATAGCCCATTATTTTTTGTGCTCGTATCGTTGTTGTTCCCACTTAGAAAAGTATTTCACGCCATAGCTAGAGTCACTAGTGTAATTTTTTTAAGAAAACTTTCAAGTATTTTGCTGCAGGAGGAGATTAGGAGGGCGAATTAATGTCATATATGTTTAAGATGTTATTTAAATGTTTTCTTTGATTCGTCGTTGAAGTGAAAGTCGTATGGACTAGCGATGTAGTGCGAAATAACAATTGTTGAGCCTTTTATGGCCTTTGGAGGGTAATTTTTAATCGTAATATACTTTATTTTTCGTGGTTTAGAAATGAAATTCCAAGGATGGTAATATATGTTTGTGAAGCGTTTATTTGACCTGGCTGCTTCTTTTCTGGGTTTGATTTTTTGCTCCTGGTTGATTGTCTTGTGTTGGTTAATAGCCTCTATCGATACAGGTTCAAATGGCTTTTTTCGGCAGGTACGAGTTGGGCGGCATGGTAAAACCTTTAAGGTGCTTAAAATAAAAACCATGAAGCCTGACTCTAGATGGACGACTACAATTACTACATCCAATGACACTCGCATTACAAAAATTGGTTCTTTTTTTCGTAAAACGAAGTTAGATGAGTTGCCTCAGCTCTGGAATGTGTTTGTTGGCGAGATGAGTTTTGTAGGGCCAAGACCAGATGTCCCCGGCTACGCGGACAAATTGGAACTGAATGTACAAAAAATATTGCTTTCAGTGCGACCTGGAATTACCGGGCCAGCTAGCCTTGCATATCGTAATGAGGAGCAAATTTTAGCTGCTCAAAAAGATCCAAAACATTTTAATGATGTAGTCATATATCCAGATAAGGTGAGAATTAATCTAGATTACATAGCTAATTGGCGATTCAGTACGGACATGTATTATATTATGCTAACATTTTTGGATTAGTTATGCTTAACACATTATTTTCTCCATGGCCGAGTTTTACGCTCGAAGAATTGAATGCAGTAAATCGTGTTCTGATGAGTAATAAGGTAAACTATTGGACCGGTACGGAATGCCGCCAGTTTGAAGATGAATTTAGTAGGTGGGTTGGCACTAGACACGCAGTAGCTCTATCGAATGGAACTCTGGCACTAGACGTTGCGCTAAAGGCTTTGAACATAGGACCAGGTGATGAGGTGGTGGTAACCCCTCGTACCTTTATTGCGAGTGTGTCGTGTGTGGTAAACGCAGGAGCAATCCCAGTATTTGCAGATGTGGATGCAAATAGCGGAAACATAACCGCTCAGACAATCGCTGCCGTACTAACACGTAAAACAAAAGCTGTTATTTGTGTGCATTTGGCGGGCTGGCCATGTGATATGGATCCCATCATGGATTTGGCAATAGAGCATGGCCTCAAAGTAATTGAGGACTGCGCGCAGGCCCATGGCGCAAGCTACAAGGGGCGTAAAGTTGGCAGCATCGGTCATGTGGGGGCCTGGAGCTTTTGCCAAGACAAGATCATGACCACCGGTGGCGAAGGGGGGATGGTTACTACCAACGAAGAAGCCTTGTGGCGCTCGATGTGGGCCTTCAAAGATCACGGTAAGAGCTACGATGCAGTTTACGAGCGCCATCACCCTGCTGGTTTTCGCTGGTTACACGAAAGCTTTGGCACTAATTGGCGAATGCTGGAAATGCAAGCGGCTATTGGTCGCATCCAACTGCGGCGAATGGCTGACTGGACTGCTCGTCGTCGGGCGCATGCGGCAGCCTTGGCCCGGGCTCTGAAGCCTTTTGATTCCGTGAATGGTCCAGCCAGGCTGCCGCTGCTGGGATGTGCTGGTGCAAAGGGGTGCGCCGATGCAAATGCCTGTAGCAAAGGTTGTACGCATGGCCACTACAAGTTCTATGCCTATGTGCGGCCGCAAAATTTTGCTCCAGGTTGGAGTCGAGACCGTATTATCGAAGCTATTAACGCTGAAGGTGTACCCTGCTACCAGGGAAGCTGTTCTGAGGTCTACCAAGAAAAAGCGTTTGATGGAACTGGATGGCGCCCTGCGCAACGTTTGCCAGTTGCAAGTGAGCTAGGCGAGACATCGTTGATGTTCCTTGTTCACCCAACACTGACAGATGCAGAAATTTCAAAAACTTGCTTAGTCATTCGGCAGGTAATGAGTCAAGCGTCAAAGTACTAAGGTCTGCATCTGTTCAATTCTTGGGCAAACACGATCAGCAATAAGATCACGGTATTGGTTTTAGCCGTGCAGCTAGTAGGCGTAATTTTTGGAATAATTACATTAGCCTTTAATAAGACATTTCCGTCACCTACTGGCGTCAAACACTTGTAGATGTGTTGAACAATATACTCACTGAGCCCTGCTCTTCGGGTAAGTGCCTTGCAAATTCTTGAGATGCTCCTTTCACGCAAACCACGATGATTGATCCTAGTAACCTGATTCTTCTATAAATCTTCCCTCATGTTGATTTGTGGGGCAGATAAACAGTGTTGCAGCGCTTTAGTCGCGTCAGATGTCCGCTATAACTTAACTGCCCTTACACACGATTGTTCAAACGAAAAGTTAACAAACATTAATGACTAACAAATTCATTAAGCGAAGCCTCCTATCGGCACCACGCTTACTCAAGCAGATTATTGTTCTAGGTCTGGATGTGGTCATGGCCGTATTTAGCGCTCTGGTTCCGCTAGCACTGCGCCTAGAGGACGAATTAAAGTTTGGCTGGGGGCTTTGCGTGTTTTTGCTGTCAAGTATCTTGATTGCGGTGCCAGTGTTCAGGTTCTTTGGCCTTTACAGGTCAATCTTTCGCTATTCTGGATTGGAGGTGGTTTACGCTCTCAACAAGGCAATTATTGTATATACAGTGCTGTTCGTGTTGTTGTTCACTGTAGTAGGTGTGAACGGTGTGCCGCGCTCTATGGGGTTAGCCCAGCCAATGCTTTTTGCCTTTTTGGTTATGAGCTCACGTCTGTTTGCGCACTACTGGCTCGGTGGCATTGGCTTGAAATCACGCATTCAACAAGCCCGAGCGGTATTGATCTACGGTGCTGGAGCGGCAGGTCGGCAGCTGGCAAATAGTATCTATCATTCGCAAGAGCTGGTCACGGTAGGCTATGTAGACGATGATGAGCGATTGCACGGGCAGTACCTTAATGGCCTGCAGATCTTTGGCCCACAAGATGTGGCCGAGGTGGTGGTGAACAAAAATGTCAGCGAGATTTACTTGGCCTTGCCCTCTGTCGCCCGCAGTCGGCGCAATGAGATCATTGCACTGCTCAAGCCGTTACCTGCCAAGGTGTTGACCTTGCCCAGTTTGATGGATCTGACCAGCGGCAAGGTCGCAGTTTCTGACCTCACGGAGCTGGACATTGAAGACCTTTTAGGGCGCGAATCTGTGGCTCCCAGTCCGCGCATGCTAACCAAAAACATCACGGGTAAGACAGTCATGGTTACCGGTGCAGGTGGTTCGATTGGCTCAGAGCTGTGTAGACAAATTGTAAAGGCTGCACCTGCAGTGCTGCTACTTGTCGAGATGACTGAGTTCGCGCTTTATGACATAGAGCATGAATTGCAAAAAATGGTTTCTGACGTATTCATGGGAAATGTGCGGTTGGTGTCATTACTTGCAAACGTGCGTGATACTTCGCGCTTGGACGAAATTTTGTGCACTTGGAAACCGCATACGATTTATCATGCGGCAGCATATAAGCATGTGCCCTTGGTTGAATACAACCCAGCAGAAGGTGTGAAGAATAATGTATTGGGCACGCTCAATGCTGCGCTATTGGCTGCCAAACATGAAGTAGGAGCCTTTGTGTTGATCAGCACCGACAAGGCGGTCCGGCCCACCAATGTTATGGGGGCGAGCAAAAGATTGGCCGAGATGATTCTGCAGGCGCAAGCTTTGCTCATGTCTGAATCGGATGGTAAGACGTGTTTCAGTATGGTGAGGTTTGGCAATGTGCTGGGTTCTTCAGGCTCGGTCGTGCCGCTGTTTCGTAGGCAAATCAAAGATGGCGGCCCCATCACATTGACGGATGAGCGAATCACCCGTTACTTCATGACCATTCCCGAGGCCGCGCAACTGGTGATTCAGGCTGGCGCTATGGCCAGCGGCGGTGATGTATTTGTGCTGGATATGGGGGATCCAGTAAAGATTGCTGATTTGGCTAAGCGCTTGATAGAGTTATCGGGTTTGAGTGTTAGAGAAGATGCAAATCCTAATGGGGACATTGAAATTAAAGTTACAGGGTTGCGACCCGGTGAAAAGCTCTATGAAGAACTGTTGATTGGCGACAATCCTTTGCCTACGGCGCATAGCCGGATTATGAAAGCCCGTGAAGACTTTTTACCGTGGGATGTATTGCAAGCTAAGCTAAGCGATCTTGAGTTGGCATTAGACTCCAATGACGTACCTTTGATTCTTGCAAAGCTAAAAGATCTGGTGCCTGGCTACCAAACAGAGGGATTAGTGGCGGACTGGGTGTGGTTGACTTGTCAACAGGGAAATAAAGAGCAACGTTGATTAAGCAAATGGAAATAAAAATTAGTTCAATTAGGGCGTGTTGGTTGAGAGTCATGCCATTCGGGTTGGGTGTTGGAACTTTGCTGTCAATCAGTACCAACCTGCGTATGAACTTCTTTCCTGTCGGGCCTGGTGAGCTGTTGCTGGCAGCGTTCGCTGCTGTCGGAGTGTTTTACAGCAAGCCTAGGCAGCTATGGAAAATGCCTGTGGTTTTGTTTTGGCTCGTTGCATCAATCGGTATGTTGCTAGGGGCTTGGTTCGGCACACAACAAGGTGGGCTGGCAATGCACCATAAGATGGCATATGCATTTACGGCCACTGTCACGGTGGGATTGGTGGCGCTGCTGGCGGAGCTTAGTGATGCTGCTTTTCGCAGAGTTATTTACTGGATATGCACGCTTACAGCCATTAGCTTGTGGTTTGGTTTTGTAGTGTATCTCTCGGGGGATGCTGTGCTCGCGCAAAAACTGCACATGGCCGATGCAGGTGATGTGCGTTACTCCGGGTGGTCAATCAACCCCAACCAGTTAGCGCTCTTTTTTGTTCCGTTGCCAGTGTGGTTGGCCGCTTTTTGGCGTGGTTTTGTCAAACCAACGCGTTGGCAAATGGCTGGATTTGGGTTGTTGTTGTTTGCGCTGATGCTGATGGGCCTATTGGTGCGCAGTGACGGTTTGTTTGTTGTGTGGGTGTTTGAGTTTGTGATTTTGATCGTGCTGCGCCTACGTTGGGAGAGGAGAGCCAGCCGCATGTCGCTCTTCGGTTATGCGCTGATCATGGTGCTGTGTGTATTTTTGGTAAAAACATTTGCGCATGGCGAGGTCCGCAAGTCGGTGCGCTGCGCTGTCGAAACCTTAAGTCAAGGCGAAGGGTTCTGGTCTGCTAAGTGCTATGACGGACAAGCTTATCAAGACCAAGAGGCTTTTCGTATTGGGTTCAGCAACCCGGTAGAAAAAACGGGTGTGCGCGAAGAGCTTTGGAAGCATGGCTTGCAGTCCTGGTTGGCATCCCCTTTGGTCGGCTCTGGGCCTGGTGAGTATTCGTGGCACTATATCGACGCCAACGGTGGGCGATCAGAAATTATGGAATCGCACAACATCACCATCGATATGCTCACACAAGGCGGTCTATTGGCTGGTGCTTCATGGTTAGCTCTAGTGTCGTACCTGCTCATACATGCTTGGCGCATTCGAGACTCTTACACTTTCAGCGTGGTGTTGATGATGGCGGCCTTCACTTTTTTTCATAACACGCGACAACCGTATTTTTGGTTTGTATTGGCCATGTCATACGAAGCCATACGCAGAAAGCTTTTTGTATCGAAAACAATCGACAAGGCTTGATGCCTAAGCCGCACGCCGCACTCCCCGCGCTGGTTGGGCAAATGCTCTTGATGAGCTTGCTTGGCTTGTCGGGGGTTATCTTCGTACCTGTGTTGTTGCGCTGGGTAGATGTACAGCTGATGGCTACCGTGTTGGTGGCGCAAGTGTATGTGTATTATTTGGTAGTGTTTGTGCAGTTTGGGTTAGGTTGGAGCGGACCAGCAGCATTGGCTCGGGCCGCAAGCCCTGCGGCTGTAGCGCTGATCTGGCGCAGTACTGTCAAGGCCAAGCTATGTCTGTTGGTGGGGCCTGCCGCACTTGTGTTTGGTGTGGGCTATGCCTGTTTAGCAAGTGGGCAGTGGCACTTGCTATGGTTTGTGCTGTTGCTAGCAGCAAGTGCACTCAATTCAAACTGGTTTTTACAAGCGCAGTACGACTTTTACTCAAGTGTTGGCTATGCGGCTCTGGGCGTAGGAGCTAGCACGCTCATGCTAAGCTCAGGGGCAAACTGGCATGCGCTAGACGGTACATGGGTGGTGTTGATACTGGTGATGCCGCAAGTGTGCCTAGGTGTGGGCTCTTGGTGGCGTGCGTGCCAATCATGTGCAAATACGGCTATCTGCGCCGAATCTGCCGCGGTGTTAAACAGTCTGAGCATGCTGCGCAAAGATACGCCTTTGGTGGCGTCGCAATTGTTGCTTCTGGCCTCTACAACATCGGGCACATTGGTAGTGAGCGGACTGGCCAATGAAAACACAACAGCCGCTTATGCGGCAACGGAGAAGTTTTTTAACTTGAGCGCCACGGTGTTGGTGGGTTTGTACATGGCGATGTACCCACGCTTTGCAGATTGGTTTTATTTAAAGCGAGCTGTGTATTGGCAAAAAACAAAGCACTTGATGCTATCTGCTTTGATGGGCGGGGTGTTGTTGGTCGCGCTTTTGCACCAATACGGATCGTGGCTCATGGCGGTGTATTTACCAGAGACTTTGGCGCAAGAGGTGCTGCCCGTGTTGCTACCTTTTGCCTTGTGGCTTGGGCTGTGCATCAGCCAACATGTGCTGACCAGTTATTTGGTACTTGCCGAGCGCAACCACATGGTGCTGTTGGCTAATGCTGCGGTGCTGGCCGTGACGGTGTTAGTTGGCTACCCCTTAGCGCGCCACAACCCCGTGGCTTGGGTGTATGGCATGATAGCGGGACAAGTGCTGGCCTTGGTGTGGCTGTTGCAGTTGTATTGCAAAGATCGAAAAGATCAAGTGGTGCCAGCATGAAAATTTTGCACATAACCGAGTCGCTGGGGGCGGGGGTGGGGTATTTTCTGGTACTCGCTACACGTGGCCAAGTCGCGGCAGGGCACGAGGTAGTACTGGCGCATTCCATTAGGTCCGATACACCTGTGGAACACCTCGATACGCAGTTCGTACATGTGCCTAATCGCATTGTAGTGCCGATGGTGAAACCTGTGTCTTTGCTAAAAGATGCACACAGCGTTTGGCACTTGATGCGACTGATGCGGCAAGAACAACCGGATGTGATTCACTTGCATTCATCCAAAGCCGGTGTCCTAGGGCGCGTGGCTGCATGGTTGGTGGGTAGTCCTGCGCAGATTTTTTATTCGCCACATGGGTTTGCTTTTTTGAGGCAAGACGTTTCCAAGCTCAAGCGGAAGCTGTATTTGGTGTTTGAGCAAGTGGCAACCAAGCTTGGCGGCACATTGGTTGCTTGCTCTGGCTCAGAGGCAGAGTTGGCCGTGGACAAGGTTTGCCACCCGCATGTGCACTTGGTAGAAAATGCCACTGACTTTAACGAGGTGCAGTTGTCGGCAGGCAGTGCCGATAGCTGTGTCAATGTGTTAAACGCTGGGCGTTTGTGTTACCAAAAAGGGCCATGGCGTTTTGCCGCGGTAGCGCAAGCATGCACAGATTTAGCCGCGCGTTTTGTTTGGTTGGGAGATGGTGATTGGGCGCTGAGCTCGGCACCTGCCCGTTCACCTAATTTGCAAATCACGGGATGGCTTACTCACACAGAAGTAGTCAATCACTTAGCGCAAGCCGATGTGTTTTTGATGCCGTCGTTGTGGGAGGGCATGCCGTTGGCTTTGATCGAAGCCCAAGCCGCAGGTGTACCTGCGGTGGTGCCCAATGTGGCGGGGTGCCGTGATGTGGTGCAAGATGGGGTCACGGGTTTTGTGTGCAACACCGATGAAGACTTGTGCGCCCGCACGCGTGAGCTGATACAAGACACCGCTTTGCGCAAACGCATGGGAGCCAATGCAGCTCGTATAGCGCACACACGGTTTTCCGTGGCGAGAATGAATGATGAGTTGCTACTTTTGTATGCCAATTACCCATGGGCCTTGAAGTGAAAGTCACCTCTTCCATAACGCCTTATGTCGTGAAGTTAGTGGATGCTGCGCTAATTTTAGTAGCAGCTTATTTGGCCTTGCATGCCCGCCGGTTTTTAGATCTGCCCACAGAAATGCCAGTCAAGTTCATCACAGGCTATGATGGTTTGGGTTTGATTGGTGCGTTGCTGTTCACGTTTTTTTCCGGTCGTGTATCTGGCTCGTGGCGTGCTGAGCAAATGCCCGCCATGTTGGCAAAGCTCACCGCGCGGTGGTGCATGGTGGGAGGGGTGTTGTTGCTTTGGTTGTTTGCATTCAAGGTGTCGCAAGAGTTTTCACGGGCGTGGTTTGCCTTGTGGATGGTGTCTGCGGTGGCGTTGATGTGGCTAGGTCGTATCGCCATTTATTTGGTACTTCGCAGTTTGCGAGAGCAAGGCATTGGCCTGCGGAAATTGGCGTTGGTAGGCTCGGATGCGGCCATTGCCTGCTTGCAAGCACGCATGTATTCGTCAGGTTGGTCTGGCTATGAAGTGTCGCAAGTGGTGAATACAGATGATACGGCTCGACTCGAAGCGCTGGCGGTATTGTCGATGGATGAGATTTGGATCACCTTGCCACTCGGGGATTCGCAGGCGATGCAACATGCCTTGCATGCCATGCGCCACAGTGCTGCTTCAATTCGGTTGGTGCCTGATTTGTTGACCTTGCGGCTAATCAACCACGGCATGACTGAAGTGATGGGTGTGCCGATGTATGACGTATCAACCTCGCCCATGACAGGGATGAACCAACTGCTGAAGTGGCTAGAAGATAAAGTTTTATCGTCGCTGATATTGACGCTTATCAGCCCTGTCATGTTGGTTGTTGCGTTGGGGGTCAAGCTGAGCTCGCCTGGGCCCGTGTTTTACAGGCAAGAGCGGGTAGGTCTTAACAACCGCTCGTTTGAAATGCTGAAGTTTCGCTCGATGCCGGTTGATGTAGAAAAAGACGGTATTCGTTGGGGCGGTGCGACCAATAAAACCACCACATGGTTTGGGCAATTCATCCGCCAAACCAGTCTAGACGAGTTACCTCAGTTTTTGAATGTGTTGCGGGGCGATATGTCTATCGTCGGGCCTCGCCCTGAGCGGCCAATGTTTGTGGAGCAATTCAAAGAAGAAATTCCAGATTACATGAAAAAGCACTTGGTGAAGGCCGGTATCACCGGATGGGCCCAGGTGCATGGCTGGCGTGGTGACACAGACTTGAAAACGCGCATTGAGTTTGATCTGTACTACATAGAAAACTGGTCGATTTGGCTTGACTTGAAAATCATTGCCTTGACGCTGTTCAAAGGAATTTTGAGCAAAAATGCTCGCTGATGAAATTTAAAAGAGAAACGCATGGCAATTTTGGTGACGGGCTGCGCTGGCTTTATTGGTAGTAACTTTGTTCATGCTTGGTTGAAGTCAACCGATGAGTTGGTCATTAATTTAGACAAGCTCACTTATGCGGGTAATTTGGCTAATTTGAAATCCGTTGAGGGTGACAAGCACCACCTCTTTGTACAAGGTGACATTGGTGATAGTGCCTTGGTTAGCCAATTACTTGCCGACAACACCCCTCGTGCCGTGCTGAATTTTGCGGCTGAAAGTCATGTGGACCGCTCAATTCACGGGCCTAGAGACTTTATTCAAACCAATGTGCTGGGTACTTTCAATTTGCTTGAGAGTGTGCGGGCCTATTGGCAAGGCCTGGCCGAGGCAGAAAAAAAAGCTTTCCGGTTTTTGCACGTCTCCACCGATGAGGTGTACGGGACGCTGGCGCCTACTGATCCTGCATTTGCAGAAACCAACGCGTTCGAACCCAACAGCCCCTACTCAGCCAGCAAAGCTGCCAGTGACCACTTGGTGCGCGCATGGCACCATACCTATGGCTTGCCTGT
>CAZZEV010000003.1:0-31883 GCA_964653305.1 uncultured Cellvibrionaceae bacterium
CTCCGGGTCATGCACATGGTACGCAAACACGCTGGCACCTGCATCGCGTGCATTCGCGCTGGCCAGCAGCTTGACCAAATCGTGACCATAGTAAATGTTGTCGCCTAGCACCAGAGAGCTCAGGTCATTGCCGATGAAGTCTTTGCCGATGATGAAGGCTTGCGCCAGCCCGTCCGGGCTGGGTTGCACCGCATACTGAATGTTCATGCCCCACTGGCTCCCATCACCCAACAAATCCGCAAACCGCGGCGTGTCTTGCGGCGTGCTGATTAAGAGTACATCCTTGATGCCCGCCAACATCAAGGTGGTCAGCGGGTAATACACCATGGGCTTGTCATACAGCGGCATGAGCTGCTTGCTCACCGCCTGCGTCACCGGGTAGAGCCGAGTACCCGAGCCCCCCGCCAAAAAAATGCCTTTGCGATTCGTCAAATTTTTCTCTCGTAAATCGGTGGCTTTAGCCCCGACACAAAACCCAAGTAGGGGCTAAAGCCGCCGACCTACACAACTCTCAACTGTACTGCTTGCTCACCAACTCCGGTAAGTGCCGCTTTGCACATGGGCCACCCACTCGGGGTTGGCTAGGTACCACTGCACCGTCTTGCGGATGCCGGTTTCAAAGGTCTCAGCCGGCTTCTAGCACAGCTCGTGTTCTAGTTTGCGCGCATCAATAGCATAACGGCGATCGTGCCCCAGGCGGTCAGTTAAGTAAGCGATTTGCCTGGCATACGGCTTGCCTTCTGCGTGAGGGCTCAGCTCGCTCAGCAGCGCACACACGGTTTTCACAATCTCGACGTTAGGCTACTCGTTCTAACCCCCCACGTTGTAGGTCTCGCCCAAACGGCCACCCGCCAGCACCGCGCGAATGGCGCTGCAATGGCTCTTCATACACATTGGAAGCACCGCCACCGACCACACAGGAAACCGATCCAAGCGGGTCCAGGTCTTCGATATTCTTGCCCGCATTGACCTGCTGCGCCAAGCGGTGGGCGAGGGAAGCTTCGATCTCCTGCCAGGGCATGCGGTTAACCAGTACCGCCAGCGGCTGGCGCAGGTCGATCCATCTGGTCCAGGCGGTTGCGGAAGAAATCATCAATCGGTCATGGCGAAACACAAAAACTACCAGAAAACAGACTTCAATGAATATCAATGCGGGAGTTCTGACCATCTGCAATCACCCCAGATCTACAGCATTCATGGGGCATGCAGAGGTTTTGCAGGGGCGACTAGTTATAAAAGCCATCATCAAAAGATCCCCAATACAACCATTAGCAAAAGAGCAAGAGAATCACGAAACCTACGTCGAAGTTGACGAAAATTTAAACACATAAAAACGAACGAAAAGTGAAATTGATTACCCAACAAATTATTAATCAACAAAACTTGATTCCTATACCACTTAGACCGAACCAGATTTATTCTCCTTTTATATGCATCAAAGCCAGCATTAGAACCAAATTGATTGCTATCATGTTGACGATATTTAAGCGCAAATCTATTATCAATATACCAAGAAAGACCATTGTATCGAAAATACGCATAAATCAACCAATCATGAAGCGATATGTCATTAAACCTATTGCAATCGACTGATATATATTTCTGAAATAAATTAAAAGCATGCACCTTGAAGACATATGTACATCCAGGACCAGCTGATTCAAAATAAAAGTCATATAAACGCTGAGGCTGAGACTTTATTACTGGCAGCGTCTTTCCATCTGGCCAAAATGCAAGAACATTAGAAGAAATAGCATCACAGCACTTAGAGCTTAATAAATATATTGCTCTGTTTAGCTTATCAGGAAACCAGACATCGTCCTGATCCGCAAGAGAAACATAATCGTATTCAGAAATATTAACATCTCTGATTAAACGAAAGAAATTTTTGGCAGCCCCACCAAATCTCACCCCATAAGGAAGAACAACTATCCTGGCATCGAGCAGTGATCTTTCATAACACCATTGGTATGTAGAATCAGTGGACATATCAACACTAATATAGATAGTACACACCACATTGATCTGATCTAAGATTGATTTTATTTGCTCTTCAATCCATAAAATACCATTATACGCTGCAAGCAAGACTGCAACTCTTGGCTGTCTCAACAAAGTATTAGCCGAAGAATTATCATGAATTATCATTACAATATTTACCAATATTTAAAATAAAAACGGGAATAATTCATAGTCTATTAAATAATTTACGATATTCTTCAGCAACATCATTCCACGATCTTTGATTAGCGATGTCATGAAGCTTATCAGGATCTTCAACTAATCCATTCGCTGTACGACTCATTAGTTCCACTAACTGGTCGACTGAATCATGCTCAAAAAATAGAGCATATCCATCGTAAAACTCCCTATGCACTGGGATATCACTCAAAATACATATTTTCTTTAGTGAAATTGCTTCAGCAGCAGTCAAATTATGACCCTCAACCTTTGAACAAGAACATAATCCAGCGCTATATTCTATCAGTGATAGAATATCATCGTTAGTAACTTTTTGAAAATTAAAAAGGGAACTCTTATTATGAGATAATATTTCTAAATCAATCTGCGACAATTCCCCTACAACCACACCTGCAACATCTGGATTAATTTTATTGATTCTAATTATTGCATCCAAAAATATCCTGTTATTTTTATGATCCATGCCGTTAGTAATTAATAGAAAATACGTCTTATTTCTCAAGAAATAATAATCCCCAACAAGTGGATTAATTGGAACGATATTGTCCCCCATAAACAAGGGGCTTTTAATTGTGATTTTTTCAACATTATTAATATTAAATATTTTTTCAAATTCGCAACGTGAATAATCAGATATAAAAACAATACATTTACAACGACTGTATATGAAATTATGAATGGCGTACTTAATTTTTTTTAACAGCGAGTTTTTCCCGTAATAAGAGTAATCAATAACATCATGGACCGTAACAATTTGTGAGCGCGATAATAAGCTTCCTCCTTGCCCTGGTGACCATAAAACACTATCTTTGTTATATACAAAAAAGCCCCTCCATATATTAATAAATAAAAGTGAATTGGATTGACTGTGTGAAACAAGTTGTTGCAATCTATTTGCATAATTTCTAACACCAAACGAGCAATATTTCAGCATTCCCCTATTCAAATACACTTCCTTCATCGTCATCCCCTCAAACCTATTGACATTCTGCGAATCACGGGAATCCTTTAATCGCCACATGTAGAACCATTTCCCTTGGACATAAATTTAACTTTTAGCGCCTTGGGTTATAGGAAAGGATTAGCCTCTATGGGAATTTATGCTTTTACTTGCTAGTTTGAAAAAACTAATCAATGAACGTAAAAAAAACAGATATAAAAAAGGGATGATAAAAATATTTAGCATAAAGAAATTAATTCTTGTAGACAAAAGAACGCCGGAAGCGGTATAGAATATAATAAATTCGTTAAAACCACCATTACGATTTAATGTTGATTTACCCAAATACCAGCCAATAAGACAGACCGCAATAACTGAAATCCAACCAAAATCCGTCCATAATAGGGCTGCAAAATTCATTGTACCATGGGACCCTAAATCGACATCAGCACCACCAGGGGCAAGACCAAGTATTCTTGGCAAAATTTGAGTGGTTGAATTAAATGAATATCCCGGTTCGACAGAACATATTGCCACACCGTTGTAAAAACCTTTCACAATATAAAAATACACAAAAGAATTAAATGATAATATAACAGAATGAAAATCAAAAGAATCTAAATCATACGTATAACGAAGCCTTAAATATTGAGTGTAGATTAATAAGGAAAACAAAGTTAAAATTGTGTACGCCAATTTCTTGAATTCAATCCCTTTTAAATAGATTAGGAAAAGAATACTAAAAATAAAAATAGTCCTCATACCAAATAATGCGCAAACCGAAAGTAATATCAATATCACGAATAACGAATTCATATGATTACGCCTAACCCCATAATATACACAGAGAGGCGCTAAATTTATGAGAGTGATTACGCCAAATGGTGGCGTATAATCATAAATACTTTCAATAATATAAGCGAAAGAACCAACGGCAGTAAGAAGAAAAGTCACCCATTCATAGCGAATAGGATCTTTGAAATCATTGAATTTGACGGTAAAAGTCCCTAGAATATAAGATGCTACAAAAAAAGCATTAATTAAGTAATAACGAAAAATACCCTCAAAAGAAAAATCAGCATTTCCTATAATACTTAAAAATAGATCATCCTGCGAATATTTTATAAATAACAAGCCCTCAATAAACAGATACAAGACATAAATGTAGAATGTCAGTCTAAGATCAAATTTGATATTTTGTTTTTTCAGCATCTTGAATTATTTGCAATAAGGTTTCGGACCAACTAATAGCTGGCACTGGATCTCTTAAAATAGAATTCAAAGCGGCTTTGAAGCAAGCATAAATATCAAGTGCGCTGTCTGAATATGTGAACTTAAGGTGGTTCGACGCTTGTCCTACATCTCTTTCTATATATGGAATGCCATATGTTTCGTATAACATACTTTTATTGGAGTTAAATAAATTTTTATCATTCAATCGTAATTCCAATGTACATAAACCAACAGTGGCATGAGCAATATAATTCAACAGCAACTCATATGCTACGATACCCATAAATTTTACATTTTCTAACTTCAATTTATCAGGGAAAGGCCCAATAATAAAGAAATTGACAAACTTAAATGAAATTGCGAGATACTCAATAATCTTGTAATCTAATTTAGAAATGCCAACAAATACAGCGTTGTATTCTGATTTAGAGAATTCAATAGGGCGACATAATGATTCTTTTGATACGAAATCTACTCCGTGTTCATGTATGAATAGCCTATCAGTTAGCAATTTATATTTAGCATGCATAGATAAATTTGGAACAGTCACCATCATCGCATTACGTATGGCATTAATTGAAGCACTTCTTACAAAGGATGAAACATAAAATGAATCAAAATCATCTGACGCTTTATAAATAATTTTATTCCCGTAATAATTATATGCACTTTGAAAGAAAACAATTGAATGACCCGACTCCACGAAGACGTAGTCAAATTCTCCATACTCTTCGTAAGGCAGTGTAAATTTATGTAAATTTGAAAAAATGAAGTTTTCAAATCTATCCAGAATTGATTGCTTCAAATATACAGGAAATAAAATTGAATTGATTTCAGTATAATTCAGCATTCCAGAGTCAATAAAAATTGAATACGGTTGTAAATCAATTTTTTGCTTTCGATAATCAGACTTAAATAACTTTTGCAGAAGGTGCCCTCCTGTATAGATATAGGTAACTTGAAAATTCAATTTCAAGGCAGAAAGTGCCAGATGTTGAAATCCTGCCTTATTCTTAAACCCAATTGAGTTCGAACCAATAAACAATAATTTCATTATAATGTCAGAATTTGAATTTTACGATAATATCTTTGACTCTCCTGCGAAGATAAACGATCCTATTCCATAGCATCAAGTCGGAGCCGTAAATCGAGTGATCAACTCCAGGACGATGCAGGTAATCTATTAATGCATCTTCCGACCACCGAATTTTATTCAAAAAGTATGCCCTGTCCTCATTTAATTGCTCCGGTGATTGATATGGAGATGAGGATAATTGAAGCAGTGCATGCTCCCTAGTTAATTGATTTGACATAATTAAATTTGAATAATGCAGCCTACGCTTATCAATTTTAAATTTTTGCGGGAGAATATAACCTTGATAAAATCTTGTGAAGATAGATTCATAGTGCTTCTGCGCATAGCGCTTGTATCCATAATTCAACTCCAACTCTGAAAGAGCATCTTCTTTTTTATAATTCAACATATCCAATATCGACACCCATTTAATGGACTTTATGAGCTTATATTTAACCATATCAAATGGCCCAATCGTGGGGAATGTCGTAAATTTGTTAATATTCTTAGTGGCCGCTATATTCTTGATATTCTTTTTGTCATATTTAAACCAATTCCATGTCTCAGGCATCCTCATGCCCTCCGTAGCTGAATTTGTCCCACCTAATATAAATTTAATATTGAAAAGAGATGCTACCCTATAATTAACAGCAAGCATTGCATTATCATAAAGAAGTTCAATGTCAACAACATCTGCATCAAAAAATGCTTGCATCAATTCTCTATATTCTTCCCAATTAATTACGTGAGTATACAGATCCACACCTAAATTAATAACCAATTTTTCGATATTGTTCTGTGCTAGTTCAGAGTTCCATCCATTATCCATATGCACTGCAAGAGGTTTTAGACCGTAGCGCTTAGCCAATACAAGTACCCACGAACTATCAACTCCGCCTGAAACACCTACTATACAATCGTATTTAGAATTACCTCGCGATTTCTTTATCGTATTTATAAAATTTTCGAAGGATTCATTATTAATGTGGATATTTTTATTTGTTGATTCAAGATCTTTTAGATAGTCATTACAGAAGTTGCAGATGCCATTTTTATCGAATACAATATCTTTTGCACTTGTATCCATTACACATCGCTTACAAATCATAATAATACCTTCAATTAAATCGATGGAAAGAGTTTTTCAGCGCTTGTGTATGTAATCAACACAGCCTTATGAGGTCCTTTAAAAACAAAGAACGAGCCAACTGCAACACCATCAGCGCCACAATCTATAACAGTTGCAATATCATTCTCTGAACTAATACCACCACACACAATAAGTGGGACATCCAAATGATTCGAGATTTCTTTGATTAAAGTATCATCAACGCCGCACATCATACCATCTCGATCAATAAAATTTAGCAAAATTTCACCTACACCGAGACTAACGTATTTATCAATAAGATTGTATATATTTTTTGATGCAACAGAGTTGTCGATATGATTTATGCAATTGTATCTACCAAAAAAATTTTTCTTTATATCAATTGACAATACTATGCTTTGTGATCCAAATTGTTCAACAAGTTCGGAAATTAAAGCCGGGTTAGCTAAGGCTGAACTTTGCAAGGATATTTTTTCTATTCCAATTTTGAATATTTTTTTTGCGTCTTCAACAGAAGCGATTCCCCCTCCGTAACATAACGGCATAAAGCATTCACTAGCAATGCGTTTCAATAACTCAAAATTTGGCCCTTTTTTTTCCTTGCTGGAATTTATATCAAGAATTATTAGTTCGTCCGCGCATTTGTCGTTAAATATTTTTACAGTATTAATTGGATCGCCAATGTATGTCAAATTTTTAAATCGTATTGATTTATACAAACCACCATTCTTGAGAAGAAGCAACGGAATTATTCTTGGGATTGGTCTAACAATTTGTTTCATCAAATACTTTCATGAATTAGTTTATAGACTAGTTCGTACTTACTTGATAGCTAATGGGTATCAATCATAGCCGACTAGTCCTGGTCCTTCGTAAGTTCGTCCATCAGGTAGACAATTAATTCTATAGGCAACTGTTTTAATTTCACCTACTCCCTTTGAAGTGGACGGAAGTGAATCAGAAAATCTGGCTTGGTTGGCTTACCTGAAATTGCTTGACGAAGGCTGCTGGCGGGCTATCCATCAGGGAAGAATGCACCCGAAAAAGATTGTAGTTTGTCTACAGTGTTCGATCTTTTGCTTTGTATCTGCAGGGACAGAAACCAGTTCACGTTCAGGCATTCGTCCCGGAAACTGCCTTTTAATGACTCTATCAAATGATTATCCGTTGGCTTTCCACGCGTGAGAAATCAAAGACGACGTTGTTGTCGTAGGCCCACCTATCAAGTGCAAGTTATACGAATTCGGGGCCGTTATCAACTTGAATCCGTGCTGGCGCCGTCCTGCCGAATTGAAGTAACTGACCAAGTAATTTAACTACATGAGCACCTGTCATTGATTGACCAACCTTAATGGACAGGAATTCGTGGGTGTAGTTGTCACCCAAAGATAAAACCCGAAATTTGTTCCCGTTGAACAGTGAATCCGAGACGAAATCTATGCTCCACAATTGGTCGCGCCCGCAAAGATGCGGTAGAACGAACCTCCATGCAGCCAAACGATGTCTGAGCGGTTATTTGGTACTTAAATTTAGGCCTTCTTCCTTGTACAGGCGATAGATTCATTTGTGATTTACCTTTCAGCCCTCTCGCGTCAAAAGGGCAAAAATTCGCCAGAAACAGATTCGTATTTGGGTACTTGGTATCTCGTACATACGAGCAATTAGTGGCTGATCGTGTGACTTGGTCTTACACTTGATGTACCTACCCGATCGGCTTTGCTTGTATACCTCACATGCACGGCTGATGACGATCTAGTATTTGCTCATCAGATGGCCAACGGGCTGCTTGAGTTGCGTTGGCCTCAAGCTTTTTATTGAGTACGTCCTGCAGCATGACTTTGTCCAAACTGAGATCGGAAAGAAGCTGAATGAGCTTGCGCTTCTCCTCCTCCAACTGTCGCAGTCGTCGTAGTTCCGAAAAGCCCATCCCTCTGAACTTTTTCTTCTAGGCATAGAAAGTGACCTGTGAGATACCAGTCTTGCGACATACCTCTTCTACGGAGGTGTCGGTGTCGGCTTAGTGCAGGGCAAAGGCAATGTGATCCTCGGTGAATTTTGATTTCTTCATGGCAAAACTCCATGGGGTTTCTCCGGAAATCTCTACTTCTAAGCTTTCCCAATAAATTGGGGGGGAGCTCAATACACCTCTATCATTAGTAAAAAACTCTATATATATATATATCTGACACATTTTTTCTACTAGAGTCCAACTTATTGCGTTTCAGAATTCAAATTTCTATACACTTGCTTCTAGGTGATGGTTAAGATAATCATATTTAATATATAAAAATTTATTTTGTTTCATAATCAGATATTTGATGGTTTAAAACCCACTTGAAAAAATTCATTCCGTAATGATGACTTTTTTCGGGATGAAACTGAGCACCAATAACGCCATTCTTTTTTAATACAGCCCCAAATTCGACGCCATAATTTGATGTTGCAACCACCGAGTCCGACTTAATATCATTATAATAGTAGGAGTGAACAAAATAGTAGCGCTGATTTTCGTTCTCAAAATTTCCAACTTCTCTCCTGTAATTCACCTTACTCCACCCCATGTGTGGCACCTTGACATTAGAAGATTGAAATTTAACGAAGTGGCCATCAATTAGTCCCAACCCTTCTGCATTACCCTCTTCACTACCTTCACACAATAACTGCATACCTAGACATATACCAATAAGTCTTTGATTTAAACTATCATAATCGTTTCTGAAAAATTCATTCCATCCGTATTTTTTTAAATAATCACAACCAGAATCGTATGACCCTACGCCCGGCAATATTATAGTACTATTATTAAATACTTCTGAAGGCTTCGAAATTATTATCGAATTCTTTTGTATTTTCGAAAGCATGTTTTTAATGCTATTAACATTGCTGATACCCAAATCAATAATAGAAACCGATTCGAACTTTTTGGTGTCAATGAGTTGATCGTTCACAAAATCCCCTAGTTTATGCCATGAATGAAGAAAATACTAAAGTTAAGCTGTAGAACCATTCAAATGAGCTTCTAGTTCCAAAACTTCATTTTCGTAACAAAGTATTCTTGCTGCATGATCTGATTTTCTTTTATAGTAATCTATCTGCTGAATGTTTAAAGCATTAATTCTATTTGCAACCTCTTGAACACTGAATTCATCTGCACATATTCCAAGATCATAAGTTTTTACTAAATCAACCATTTCAGACGAAGGACCTATTACGATTGCCAATCTAGCTTGTATAAATTCAAAGAACTTATTTGGCAAACAATACTTCAGATTTTCAGTAATAGGTTCCACATAAAATATACCAACATCATATTTATTGAGTTCAGGAATTAACTTATCAAAAGGAATCGGCTCTTTGAAAAAAATTCTTTCACAACTACTATAATTTTGTAATCTTTTTATTTCAGGCTGATCACCTGTCAAATAGAATGTCAGTTCAAATCTCGACTCAAGTAATAAAAAGATATCAATTATTTTGTGAAGCTGCCGATTTGAATTTGCAACACCATGATGAACCAATTTGATAGTATCACCTACAGATGAAATTGATATGTCCTTATAGTAAGGCGTACTACGAAACAATGATACTTCTACATTAAATCTTTGACTATAGAGCTCTTCGATAGCATTCGAAACTGTGAATATTTTAAAACATTTCGGCAGTAATTCTTTCAGTAATGTAATACGGGCATCTCTCTCAAACATCCTAAAATATACATTGTCTTCATTTTGCGATGGATAATATTCTCTTGCATCAAATATCAATCCTCCGAAAGTGTGTGCAGATTGAAAATGCGGAAGCAAATAAAGATCTTCAACAATAGTATAATCAAACTTATGATCGCGACACTCACGCAAGATATTATTTAACAATGGGAATAATCGCATCCGACTTAAAAAATTTGAAATAGTTGTACTTTGAAAAAAAAACCTTAAAAGAACGATTGCGAAGTTATATAACTTATAACCCAATAAACGTATTTTGCTTTTATTGTAGTTTATATAGTAATGATCAAATACTTTAAACCCAGGCTTTTCATCAAATGATACTGTTGTGATTTCATGATTTTTACTGGTCAACCATTTCACAAGACGGTTAACCCTCGGATCACGATTTATTTCGGATAATGTAACTACTAAGATCCTCATCGTTCACTCTTATATCTTGTTACAAATCTATATGCCGATCTCAAAAATGTATAGTTATTATGCCAATTAGGCATTTCATCGTAATATCTTTTGGGGATATCGATGTATGAACATAATTCGGTATCACTTATCTCCAATTTATTTGAAATGAAAGCAATATCTTCATTTAAATCTTCTGGGGTGTACAAAGGTTTATGCAACTCTCTCAATGCATCATCTCTCGATATATCACCAGATAGAATTCTAGACGAAAGATGAGGTAACCTTTTATCAAATCCGAATCTTTCGATCAAGAAATAGTTTTGAAAGAATTTTGTAAATCTAGACTCACCGTGCTTTTTATCATACATTCGATAACCGATACTTTCTAATTTATCACGTGCAATCTTAACACCATAAGGTAAAAAGTTGAGTGGCCGTACTTGTTCGAATCCCCTCAATTTAAAAAGGATTCTCCACTGCCAAAAATTGATTGTTTCATAACCAGTTAAATCCCCATCACCATAAGTATTGTTCACATATTTCAAGTTAATTAAATCCATAGCATCGCCGTGCCAATTGCGAGGAAATATAAATTCAGTTGCGAAATTACCACCACTCATAAATATATTACAACCATTTTTGACAGCTAGTGAGTGAAGTACAGCAAAGAAAACATGATCTTGAGGAACATCTAAATTTGCCAATCCTGATTTAAAAAATGCGAGCTGCAACTTCCTCATCGTATCCCAATTAACTACATGTGTTTGTAAATCGAAATCGCAATAGTTAACAATTTTTTCAATATTTGAAACTGCAAGCTCTGAATTCCAACCTCCGTCGACATGCACTGCTAAGACTCTTAATCCAAGATCTTTTAAAACTAGTGCAAGATAGCTACTATCTAAACCGCCGCTAAGGCCTAATATACAATCATACTTCCGTCTCTTATTTTTTTCTTTTACCCGCTCGACCAAGATATTCAAGCTTTTCTCACCCTCCTGAGTTGGGAACCACAGTTTCTTCGAATTAAGGTCAAAAGAATGACAGTGATTACAGACACCGAAGATATCAAATTCTACTTCTGGATCTGAAGTATCCATTACGCACCTAATGCAACGCTGGTATGATTTATTTGTCATAACTTAAATTTTCTTTTAGCATTTTTAAATTGAGTGGCTTATAGTAAAAATCTATATTATGGATTGTAGCCAAATCGAGCAAATTAATTATATCAATACTGTTCAATTTTTCTATACATTCATCTTCAAATCTTTGTCTTATTAATTTTGCGGGAACACCACCATAGATTGAATATGCTGGTATCGAATGTGTAACAACTGCTCCAGCGGCAATAATCGCACCTCGACCAATATGAACGCCAGAAAGTATAGTAACGTTTTCACTAATCCAGACATCATCCGATACAATGATATTTCCTTTGGAAATTGATTCATAATTTTCTAAAAGTTTCTTAACTCTTAGCGGATAAGTCGTTACTGTATCGGTATGATGCTCGCTTCCAGGTAGGAATTTAACGTTACCTCCTATTGAACAATAAGCCCCTATTTCTACTGATTCATTAGGCGATCCGGAGAATAATACCGTGATAGAACCATACGTCATTTTCCCAATTTTTACCTTATCAAATTCATCAACGCCTGAATATATAATTCCAGGTTTTGTGAAATTATTTGAAAACTTCTTCCTCCAGTAAAAATTTTGATCTAACGTAACATACTCACGATAAATCACATTTGCGATAGCCTTAATAAATCTTATGATTTTCATTATTTTCGATTTTTAATTTATATATATTTTTTACTGCCTGAAGGTAACCATAACCGAATTTTTCACTTGGTTCAAGCACCAATCCTTCACACCACTCATTCCAGCAAGCAAGAAATATTAATGGTGAATTTAACCTTTCTGCATGGTCACACACAGAGGAAAGGAATGACTCGAACTTGTCAGGACATGCATTTTCAATTACGTAACCGCGCTCTCCATATCTCGGCGTGTTATCCCAACCCGTACATACTTGTGGAATTATATCTTTTTGGGGATTATTAATAGTTTTTAAGTATTCTATTGAACCTTTAATGACATCGTCATAGTTTGCTATTCTTGGCCCTTTATTCAATAATAAATGCCTATATTTACATCGCTTCACTATGTATCTGACAATTTTTTTTATTATTCCTTCATGTCTATAATAATAGTTTAATCCGGTACTATGCTCTTGATATGTTATAGCTGAAAACAAATTCGAAATAAGTTCGTTTTCATTAAATTGTTCAAGATGCGCGACTAAATATATGCCGTCAAAGCCATTTTCCTTTAAAACTTGATTCCAAACAGCCATCATCTCCTCGAGACATTCAATATGCTCATGCTGATAAATCTCAAGCACTGGTTTGTTTCTAATTTTTTTATACCTTTCGTCCTTAAAAAACTCAATCAAATATTTAATATGGTTAACCCATTCATTTTTTTGCCCATAGTTTTGTTTTATTAATGTTTCCTTACCACCAGTCCAACTTCTTGTCCAGTCGTGATTAGCCCACATGAAAATTAGTCCATGGGCAATGTCTTTATTTCTTAAAAATCTCTCAGCTGGCTTCTCTAAAAGTTGCCGACCTTCAAACCAGTAATGATAATAGACGAAACCCTCGATACCGCTACTTTTCGCCCATTCAACTTGTTTCTTGAGCGTTGCGGGGTTATCCAAATCATAATAATACTTATCTAAGGGATAGTCAGGCTGAATATGCCCATTATACAATGGTCGTGCTTTTCGTAAATTAACCCACTCAGTAAAACCCTCACCCCACCAAAGACTATTTTCCTTAATCTCATGAAATTGAGGTAAATAATATGCATATAAACTTGTCATTAGGATTTCTTTCTTTAAACAATTCACCAAATTAAGCTATAAATTTTTCGATCACACTATTGCATTCAAATGTATTTAAAATAATTGCAGCATTTTCCTCGATAATTTTTAATTCTTCATCATTCGATTGATAAAATTTAACAACATCTATTAATCCACGTATCGTTCCATCAAATGCGATAAAATGCACTCCGGGAAGCAGTCCGTATATCGAATATAGTTTCGGAAATGCAGTCAATAGAACGCAACCGCATTTCATAGCCTCAATAAATCCAATACCTGGTAACCCAATATTTTCTTCAGGACATATTACCATTTTGTAGTCATTTAATAAATCAACTACGTCTCTTTTATAGTAGCTACGTTCGTTGTTAATCGTGGTTTTTTTCAGCAATAAGTTCAATGCGAATTGAATTTTCTTTATGGCCCTATTATCATTTCTATTTCTAACATCGGAATCAATAATTGATATTTTACAATCTACATATTCTGACAAACTATCTTTATTATTTAAGATTTCGAATCTTCCACTCTGAAGTTGATTATGCTTAAAGTAATTTGTATAGCTATGTTCTTCTATATACGCTGCAGTACCTGTGGCGAGTGCAATGCTTTTTCTTAAACTCCAATCTTTTGTTTTCTTAAATTTTTTGTCAGGGATGAAAGGCAAATTTCTATATTTATTGTTATTTAAGCATTGAAAATTTGCATGAAAATAATTATTATCTCTTATATCCGCCTCTGCTACTATTTCGTAATCCCTTAATTTACTCAGTGCAATTTTAAGATCCCTTATCCCATACGCATAATGTGTCAAATGAACAAAAATTCTTGCTGAATTATTATTTAATTCTGTAATCTTTTCGTCACTCATTAATTTTCTATTCTTGTTTGAATAATTAAATGTTCCGTAACTAAATATTAAAATAATATCACTCGAATTTAAAGCTTCAAATTCCTTTTTATTGATAAATCTTTTTTTTAATATGCCGCTATAGTAAGCCCATAATTTGAGCTCAATAAACTCTTTCAACTTTTCATACAGACTTAACTTGGAGTCTAACTTATACGACGCGAAAAGAAATACTTCGGTTGAAGAGAAATTGCTATCTATTAACCAATCATATTTTCCAACTGGCTTCACCTTATTATATATACAATCAATTGGAGTTTTGAACCATATTTTATGCGGGTCAATTATTACCAATTTAATTGTCATTTAATTCTTTCGAGCCATTTTTGCTTGAAAAGTATCAATATCAATTTCATTAACATATGAATTCTTAACTTCAATAATTCTGTTACACCCTCGCAAACTTGTCAACCTATGTGCAATCATTATTATTGTCATATCTTTACTTAACCCAAAGATTTCTTCAATTATTTTTGATTCAGTTTCACTGTCTAACGCTGAAGTTGCTTCGTCAAATACAAGTACGGAGGAATTCTTATAAAGCGCTCTAGCAATTCCAATTCTTTGCCTTTGTCCACCAGATAGTCTCACCCCCCTTTCTCCAACTATCGATGAATAACCTCCATTAATATTATTAATAGATTCATTTAAATTCGCTAGTTTTGCGGCCCTTATCACCCTATCTTTTTCAATTGTTTGATTGTTTTCACCAAAGGCGATATTCTCCAAGATGCTTCCATCAGTCAAATAAATATTTTGTGGGACATGTGCTATATTCTTGCGGTATGCATTTATATTTTCCTTGTTCAACTCTAGTCCATCAATCTTTACTCGACCATCTGTTGGTTCAAGCAACCCTAAAATTATATTTATTAGCGTACTTTTTCCTTGCCCTGTTTCTCCCACAATTCCTATTCTATCCCCTTTGTTAATAATCAATTGAATATTCTTCAGTTGTCTTCCCTTAGCTTCTGGATATTTAAATGATACATTTTCGAATGATATCTCTCTCTTAAATTCAAGATTGTTAACTTCAACTTTCGCGACATTGGATTTATCCAGTTCTGTATCCAAGAACTTCAACGCTTGGCGTACCGCTTCTTTTCCTGCCTGTATGCTTGTCCACGAAACATACGCCTGCTGTAATAATGGCAATAATCTCTGAGCCGCCAGTGCAACTGCCCCAAGAACTGTAATAACCGCAATATTGTTTGTGGTCTTAGAAAAATGTAAGGCTATTGCTGCCATAATACACATTGATATTGCCTCTATTGCAAATCTCGGTGTTGCGGTGTAT
This sequence comes from uncultured Cellvibrionaceae bacterium, assembly GCA_964653305.1. Classification (GTDB taxonomy): domain Bacteria; phylum Pseudomonadota; class Gammaproteobacteria; order Pseudomonadales; family Cellvibrionaceae; genus Cellvibrio. Next base: position 15,795 of record CAZZEV010000003.1, read on the forward strand.
ATTTGAACGCCCGCAACAGCCTTCCTAAATGGCACCTCTGATTTCTTAAATTTGTTATAGAAAACTTCTTGAGTCCCATCTAAGATCACATCTTGTATCGACCCTAACCCTTCTTGCATTGTTTTAAATACTGCTGTTTGCTCAGTATTTAGCACTTTTGCAAACGCATCTAATTTTTGACGTACAAATATTGCGATAAATCCGTATGCAATCAAAATACTTGCCAATGCAACAATCGTAATCTTATAGCTGACAAATAGTAGTAGGCCAACCACACCTGTACATATAACAATTGTGTTTATTATAGATAGCACAGGTATTACAGCGTTTTGTACAATATTTGCAACTTTTAAATTAATTCCCGTTGTGATTTCACTGCTATTCTGTGCTATATGCCATATGTATGGCCTCGATAGCGTGCATGAGTACATTTTCAGACTAAAATCCACCCCAATTTCATGTGCGATTTTTGATTGTAAGATAGTGTATATGATTCTGATTAAGCCAGAGAATATCGCGGCGGTAATAAAAAGATATACTACTACTTCCGGGTCTATCCCAGTCTCACCATAGTTTATATTTTTTAGTATTGGTACATCTATTTGATTTTCTGTACCATTACCTAATATGCCTAGCAAAGGTATTATACTGCCTATGCTTAGCATTTCAGCAATTGACGACACGATTGACAATACTAACAATATTACTAATTGAGTCTTCTTTTTTTCAGTTAGGTGTTTTAATATTTCACGAATCATTTTACACTTTACTAATTGAGACCACTTTATATGTTGCAGATAGTTTACTTGAGCCTCTACTAAGCACTGTCACACGGTTATCAAGTGCATTCGCTGTTTCAACACAAACCATGCTCCGCCACCCTTCGCTCCCAAGGTCAGACATTTTGCTTGCCGTCTCACTCCATGGATTCCACACCGCGATGCTTTGGCTGCCCGCTCCTGTAACGTGGATAGCACGTCCAAGCTTATGATCTTCAATCGACGATGTTTTGTCACAATTTACAAAAATCCGTCCAAGCTCACCCTCAAAGATAATCGGGCCCGCTTGCTGTCGTCTTTGATTTCCATCAGTTAGATCTACATATTCGCAGTTGTCTAAGCCCAGAACCCGCACATGTTCGATGTCACTGACTTGGAAGTAGGTGTGTAGTCCTTCTGTAAACCTTATCTCTCGATCACTATTGTTCGTCGTGGTAAGCGTGACTTCAAGTTTTTCTCCGATTCGAATACTGGCTGAAAGCGCAACCGAAGCTGGCCAATCAGAAGGGCGCAATTTGGCTGCCATCTCGGACTCTGCAAGTGTCATTTCTACTTCAACGACGCCAGATGCGTCGATATTTGTTGAAACAACTTCCCAAGGAACAACTCGCGCGAATCCATGTCCGGGAAGATGCCTTTCAGAAGGGTTCGCACCAAACCATGGCCAGCATATCGGTACGCCACCGCGAATTGCCTTTCCTGGCACGTACTGAGCGAACTTCGATATCCAAAGAACGGGTTCTTGTTGGCTTTTGGGCTGCCATGTTAGCACCTGCCCCCCCATTAAGCTAATCGACGCGGTTGCAAGATCGGTATCGACTTCGATCACCGTGAACCCTACTACGCTCTCTTTGAAGCCTAAATTATTCCCGATAGCAAATTTCTTGTTTAGCGACGCGATCTCCATTTTCAGCACTTACACTTTCATAGTATTATGCTAACGGAATAAAAATATTTACTGCCATACCGTCCACGCAGAGTTTAGAATTGCATAACAAATCGATATTCGTCCACTGGTTATTCCAGAAAAATTGTCGATTTATTTATATTTCTCAGAATGTCTTTTTTAATTTCGTCGTTATAAACGCCAGCCTTAAGGATTACGACAGGGCTTTCAATTGCGCTCAAAATCATCGGTGATTGAACATTAAATTTTGTTCCGTACAGCCTCCGTCCCTGCTTGTTCTTATCATTATCTAAGAGGCAAACTATCTTTTCACCATTTAAACCCATTGCAAGGAGATGCTGAGCAAAGACATGCGCCCCAAATAAATAAATAGGTTGACTGATAGTGCTCATCCTACTATTGAGCTCACGAATTAGGGCATTATGGTAAGCAACGAATTCTTCGTAAATATCTTTGTTTTCCTTATACAAACTATTACTTAAAGATATTGGCTTGACTGTTGTGTCGCGGACCGCAGCATAAAATATGCTGTGACCATCCATTACAAATTTTTTCTCAACTGTTCTAAAGCCATACTGAGCCAGCATGTATTCAACATAAGGCTCAGTCAGAAAAACCGTGTGCTCAAAGTTTATGCAGTTTGTAAATTTTCTTTTCAGCCAAGACTTTAAGTCAGGGACTGAGAAGATCATGTATTGTCCTTCTTTTACAAAGCCACCGAGATGCTTCATAAACTCGGATGGTTCATATAAATGCTCGAATACATGTGAATGAATTACTGTATCAAATTCACTGCTGCAACTAAAGTTGCTGTCAAAATAACCTTTAATGAATTTAGCCTGGCAACCTTCGACGGGCGCAGGATTAGGCTCAAGGATTGTCCATGGGATCGATTTGACTTTTGTATACTCAATCGAAAGTATTCCATGAGCGCCACCTAGTTCTAAAACACCGTTTGGCTCATATTTCTGAATGAATGCTGCAAACTTTTTGTGGTGATTCAGCCATGTAGCACCAACGGCGCTCGTAGTCGTTTGCGCTTGGTAAAGTACGTCAAGAGGCAGTAGCTTCTTCAACTGTATCAAGCCTGAGTCACGAGATATTGACCAGGTCATATCAGCGACCAAGTCCTCAGATTGGTCTTGCTCAACCGAACCCATAAATACAGGAAAATTAGGGACTGTATGCAGATCCTCTATATTTGAACTACCCGTAACAACATCTTTAGCTCTCTCAATGAATTGCATTTATTTCTCCATTTCTGTCTTCAACATTGCTTTGCCGAGTGAATACAGGAGAAGACTGTATGGATAATGATGTAAAGCCGCAATATTCAAATAAATTAAAGCTGTTAATACCCATACTTTTTTTCGATCGTAGCCATGACTTTCCAACCACAATTCAAAATATCGTTCGCACTCAACCAGTATTTGCTTCCGGTGAAAGTCGTACTCAATGGCTTCAGGCTGCCAATTGACACTAAAGAAATCGGCAGCTATCAGTTCATGGCTGATGATCAAGCCATGCAGTAGCTTGGCAAAATCGTAGTAAATATCGCCGGTGCTTAAATCGCCACCAAAATCTTGTCGCCAGTCCAAGAAAACAAATTTTCCTTCGGACGCACTCCAAAGTATGTTTTCAAAATGGAAGTCCCCATGGAACCGCCCCGGCAGCCCGTTTGCTAACCAGTTCCAGTCAAGTGAATTCAGTAGCGTTTCAAGTTCTGGCATCTGCGTACCATTGATGCTCTCGATACCATCTTTACGGTCAAAGGTTTTGTAAAACAACGCAACACGTTCGAAGGTCTTGTCACGGTAAAACTTCATGCAGGTTTCATGGAATGCACTCGTTTCATCCGGTGTCAGGGCCTTCGTTTGCCAGAAGCGGTTGCAATGCTCAAGAAGGCGATCAAAGAGCGGCAATTTCACCACCTCAGACAACACCTTCCCTTGTGCTTTGGGGTAGCGATACATGTGCGCTTGAGACCCCGTTACTTCTGGGACAAAACCTTGAATTTGCTCGACCCGTTTTACGCGATTGGCGATGAATTTTTCGTCGTCAGAAAACTTGATGACGGTGTCGCCGACGAACCAGATAGCCTCATTGGCCTTTTCGAGAATATTGGGCTCATCAGGCTCGCGATACCGGTTGCGTGTAACAGCCAAAGCGGTAGGGTTTCCGGTGTCGTGCCACGTAAATTGGTGAGCCTGAATGCTGTTTGACAAGAGGCTGCGCATACCGTGCACTTCGCCAGTTTGAATCGCCGCTTGTCCGCCTTGCTCCATAGCTACCCAAAACTCCTTGTAGTTGTGTATGCCGGCAAGACCAATGTAGGCCTTGTGTTCGGGGGCATGTCCTTCACCCTTTTCGGCAATGTCAGTAACAAAGCCTGAGTGCAAGCCGAGGGTTCGATATGCTTCAAGATTGGCGACTTCAGCGTAGCCCACCCAATTTTTGTCGGGAGCTGGAATCTGTTCTTCGACCAGCGTGTCGCACGAAATGAAGATGAATGGTTGCTGTAGATACTGTTTGCAGGTTTGCAGACTTAATCCAAGACCCGAGCCCGGCCCCTCAAACGACGATACCTCGGCAAAGAAAAATTGACGATTGGGATAGGCCAGGGTCAAGAATTCGCGAATGAGATGCCCTTTGTATCCCAGCGCAATGACAAATTCAACGTCGGATGGAAACTGCTCAATGAGATGAGATAACGTGGGGCGGTTGGCTATGCTCACCAGCGACTTGTTGATGAACTGCGTTAATCCGCCTAGGCGTGATCCCGTACCCGCACAGGGAATGCAAACCCGATAGCTCATTGCGGTGCCCGCTGGTAGTCGTCAACCAAGCGCACGACGTCATCCATTTCAGGTGTTGAAGCCTCGAGATAAACAGCGTCTTCGACGCCTTCCATCCGATGAATGAGGCCAGGGGGGATAGTTATAGTATCTCCGGCACGGTAGAGCTTGTCTTCCAATGCATCCTGGCTGGTACCTTGAATTATCTTAAGCACGCCGGAGAGCACATAGATGGTCTCCTTTTTAATATTGTGATACTGCAAACTGCAGCGGTGCCCCGCCCACATGGTCAGCTTTTTAACCATATATTTGTCGTTGATTTCAACGACTTCTTCGCGACCCCAAGGTTTTTCAATAATTCTGTGTTCGCTCATGTTCGCTCCTCTCAAATTTTGTATTGGCTGTATTCGGGATGAAATTCAAAAAACTTATCGTAGAAGCCTTTGACGTATTGCTGCATTGACCAATGGCTATTAAAACCATATTTCTTTCTCATCCAACGCTGGCCTTCATTGATATAAAGTTTCAGGTTTTCTTCATAGCCTTCTGTTTTAATTTGATCTGCATGATCAAGGAGGTGCGACTCATTTTCTGCCGCCCAAACCTGGCTGGTAATGGCAGCCGCCCAATCATTTGCATACGCCTTCGCGATTAACTCATGCTCAGAACCATAACCACGGAAATTTGTGCCGTCAAAAAGGAAGTCCATCACCTCTGGCTGTTCTTTGTCGCAGATGGATTCGATAAATTCACGGCGGAGCAAATAGGCATTATTGTGGACAAACCAAAAATATTTGGTCGCTTCATCTTTTAATAAATGTCGTTCTCCCCATCGTTCAGAGCAGGGGGATAAAATACCAACATGCGGATGTTTGTCTAATATTTCCACTAGAGGAGACAAGGTGGGGCCGGCTTTAAATTCGGTATCATTCGTTAGTAAGAAGAACGCATCGTACCGGCCAAATTTTCCCTCTTTGAGCAACTGAACCAGTCCAAAGTTCATGCCTCGCCCGTAACGCAGCCCATTGGCCAAGACGTCGTCTGATTTGGCGTGCCAGGTGGTATAGCGACTTAGCTTGCTTCTATCTGAGCCAGCTTCGACGACATAAATATCGGTTAGGTCGCCATCGTATTCAGAAAGGTGCCCGTAGAGGCGCTCGGTAACCTCGGGTAGGTTACGATTCAAAATGATTGTGGCGATCTTCTTCATACTGCTCTCACTAGGCGAAAGTTACGGAGATAACGCAAAATACTTTGCTTGACCTGTTGCTTAAGGTGCTCCTCAAGATAGATGCCTTTTCGTTCGAGCTCTTTGGCAGCTTCAATTTTTAATTCTTTTACATCTGGCCTAGAAAAAACATAGTGACCTGCAATTAAAGACCGATCTCTATCGGTGGCGGTGGTGTTCTCCAACATCCATTTATCCCACTTATTAGAGTCGTAAGCAATTTTCAAGAAGCGTTCTGCAAGCTTGGCCAGTCCATTATTCTCTAGTACGTTTACCAATGCTTTCGTTTCGGCAACGCCGAACTCTGGGGCCACGTTCGCGGCATGAATGCCTAGTCGTGGGTGCCACTGTAGGCCCTCATCAGACAGGTAGTCAGTGTTGTGTTCTTTCATGAAAATGCCGTGTCGATTACATATTTCAATCATCTTGGGCAATTGAATTTCCGCAGGTATTTCGTTTGCGACACGAATGGGCGAATCGAACGAACCAACATTACGCATTTCCATAACCCGCGTGCCGCACTGAATGACCACAAATGTAGGTTGCGGAATCTTGTTCTGTGTACAGAATTTCTTGATCGCGTTGAGGGTGTAGTCTAGTTCTTCCTGCGAGTTAGTACTGCCACTTTGCTCCTCTGTACCAACCTCGAAGATGATTTCTTGCCTTGCTTGTTGTGCCTGTGACCAGCAAAACTCATACAGATCGAAAACACGATCTAGAACTTCATCGACATCTGGCGAGCAGTGGATATCGACACTGGGATCGATATGTAAAACCTGGAAGCCGGCGGCAATATCGGCTCGGTAGGAGGACTTTGCGGAGTCCATAGCTCTTCTTAGCCCGAGTTTCTCTTCCTTTTCCTTAATGCTTTGCCAGGGTCCTCCATGATCACGAGCCAAAAGGATTTTTCCTTTTTTGTCTTTATCGGTAACGTAACGAGAAAAGTCTTCAGTTGTCCAATTGTTAACGTAGCCACCACCAAACTCCTCTGAATCAATTTGACGACGGCTGGCAATCATCAAAATTGGAACTTCATGCTCATTGGCAAGCTCAATAGTGGCATCAACACAGTTGACGCTCATTGGGCCAACACCTAATAAGGTGCAACGTCGTTTTTCAACAAATGACTTTAATCTTTGGTGAATCATACTGTCCATTCTCCGGATAGTTTCAACTGGTTACTGGGAAGCAAATTAGGGTTGTATGGGGTGAAAAATTTTTCCAAAATATGTAGGCAAGCTTCTGCAACAGCCCTATCGCCTCCAGTTCTCTCTGTGACAAATGAGGCGTGAGCTATTGCATTTCTATCCGAATTTGCCGGGGCAATGCTGTAGCCAACTTTTGACATAACGTAATGATCAAAAATACCATCGCCCATATAAATAACAGAGTCGAGATGATACCTTTCTGCAATCCATTCAATACGCCGAATGGTACTTACAATTTCAAGCTCAAAACCCATATCGTCGACAATTCGCTTTTTGCTAATAGGGAAGCCTTTTTTATCTCCAGTAACGAAGCGTATTTCAATATGGTTTTTTAATAACGAAAGACCATCGTTGTCATCAGCACCGAAAACTTTCATAGCTTTCCCATCTGCGGTGTAAAGGAATTGACCAGTTGTCATCACACCATCCACATCAAGAATGAAAACGATTGGTTTATTTTTATTTTGAGATATTTTCGACACGGTTTTAATAGTCCTTTCTTCCATATGAGTCCTCATAACGAACTATGTCGTCCTCACCCAAGTAACTACCAGACTGCACTTCGATGATTTCCAAAGGAGTGTTGCCAGGGTTTGAGAGGCGGTGAACCTCGCCTAGTGGAATGTAAGTCGATTGGTTTTCGGTCAAGGTCAGAATCTTGTCGCCATTGATAATCTCTGCAGTTCCAGTCACTACGATCCAGTGTTCGGCACGATGGTGGTGTTTTTGCAGGCTCAGACTGGCCTTCGGCTTTACTTGAATGCGCTTTACTTTGAAGCGACCGCCTTGGTCAAGGATGTTGTACCAGCCCCATGGGCGATACACTTTACGATGCAGAATATGCTCTTCACGCCCACGATCATGTAAGAACTTGACGATGTTCTTTACATCCTGACTACGGGCTCGGTCTACAACAAGCACAGCATCGGTAGTTTCTACGACAATCAAGTTCTCGACCCCCACTAAGCTAACCAAACGATTGTCTGCGTAAACCAAAGTGTTGTTGCTATCACTGCTTAACACATCGCCTATATGAGCGTTACCACGATCATCTTTTGGTAGCACTTTCCACAAGGCGTCCCAGGCCCCCAAATCACTCCAGCCAGCATCTATTGAAACCATTTTCACAGGCAACCCAATACTTGAGGAGTGCTCCATCACAGCAAAGTCAATGGATTCTGAGGGAATGTCTTTAAAAACTTCCTTGCCGGGACGAATGAAGTTACCGTCTTTATTCCGTTGCTTCCAAGCATCACATGTCATTTGAAAAATGTTTGGCCGGAGTTTTGAAATAGCTGTCAGCCAAACGGATGCCTTGAGCACAAAGATACCGGCATTCCAAAAAAAATTGCCCGAATCTAGATACGATTGCGCTCTGGCTGAATCAGGTTTTTCTATAAAACGTTCAACTGAAAACACCTTCATGCTAGTATTTTCTTCACCAACTTTAATATAGCCATAGCCTGTTTCAGGACTATCTGGAGTAATTCCCAACACAACTACTGAGTCATTTACAGCCTCACGAATAGCTACCTGCATGACATCAACAAAAATTGCAGTGTTAATAATGACCTGATCTGCAGGAGTTACAACCAATATCGGATCGCGACCACTAGCCTGGGCTGCAAGTGCGGCAAGTGTAAGAGCTGGCGCGGTATTTCGTCCGATAGGCTCTAGTAAAGCACACCCCAGTTCAATCCCTACTTCACGCAATTGTTCAGCAGCGAGAAAGCGATGCTCCTCACCGGTGACGAGCAATAGCGGCTGAATGAAAATGTCATCTCTTTCTAGTTTTCTGAGCCGAATGGCGGCTTGTTGAAACAAGCTATCTTCTCCCGCAAAACATAAAAACTGCTTGGGAAACCCCTTTCTCGAGAGCGGCCACAATCTAGTTCCAGAACCACCAGATAAAACAACCGGCACAACCTCAATTTTTATTTCACTCATGATGATTCGACTTGTTTATGTGTATGACCCGAGCCGGATTTACCAGAAACTTACCAGCCGTTTGGATTGACATTTTTGAGCTCTACCGAAGAAAAACCGCGAGACTTGTTTTGACGACTCTTGGGGTTTAGAACATCTCGATCTATTAATGACACCGGTGATGTCCCTCTATTTTTAAAATCACTTGACTTTGGATTTCGGGGGGTAAATTAACTAGTTTTGATCAGCATTGGACTATAAGCAGTCGGCGTCAGTCCGCCCAGGGATTTCTTGGTCCGTTCATCGTAAAATTCCAGGTGACAGGCTTCGGCGATCACTCGGGCGTGCGTCCTGCGGCTGAAACAATGCTCATTCAAACATTCTGCCGAGGATCGGCCGTTGAAGGATTCAATCTATAGGCGTTCTGGCTGGTTTTGCCCGCCTCGATCAGGAGCAGCTACAACCCTTTGGATTGAGTCTGGCACGATGGCAACTGCTCGGCTTCCAGCTCCTTGAGGCGCTTAGTGTCTGAAACGCTCATGCAAAATAATTTGTTGCGTCAAAGGTAATAGGTGGCCTCCGAGAAACCGTGTCGGTGACATAAATCTGCCAGAGGCATAAAGGGATTGGCATTCCATAAGAATGCCAATAATCTTTTCTTCTGCATATCTTTTTTACGCACAATCTTCTGTCTTTTGAGATTGAACTACGGCATCAGGCGCTGATCAAATCTAAGGGAAAATCGGAATATTATTATTTGGTTTAAAAAAGAATACCAATATTAATTAATGAATAATTACAATATCTAGCTACATAACTATTAGAGAATTTACTATGTTCGATTGCATCTCTTCTTCAAGTTCTGGATGCATTGGCAAACTCATCACTCGTTTGGCCAGTTGCTTAGCTACTGGCGTGCAGTCTGGACAACACAAGTGCTTATATGCGGGCTGCTCGTTCAGTGGGACAGGGTAGTGCACCGCGGTTGGAATGCCGGCGCGGGCCAAAAGCTTTTGGAGTGCTTCGCGTTGGGGCACCACGATAGTGTATTGGGCGTAAGCGGATGTGCGCTGTGGACGTTGCTGGATTCGAGCAATGCCTGCTTCGTCGAGCAACTGGTTGTAACGCTGGCCAATTTTCTGCCTTTGCTGCAACTCCCAATTAAAACGCTCTAACTTAGCTAGAACAATGGCGCATTGAATGGTGTCCATGCGACCGCCCACCCCCAAACGAGTATGTACGTAGCGCTGGCTTTGGCCGTGAACACGGATCTCGCGCATGGCTTGGGCCAAGTTGTCATCGTTGGTAAAGATGGCCCCGCCGTCGCCATAGCAGCCAAGGGGCTTGCTGGGGAAGAAGCTGGTGCACCCGATGGTACTGAGGTTACAGCTCATTCTGCCTTTGTAGGTTGCGCCGAAGCTTTGGGCCGCGTCTTCAATGACAGGCATGGCGCCCAAGAGTACGATCACCTCCGCAGTGGCCACAAAGGTAAAAGGCGTGGTGACGATTTCATCGCCCGGACCAACGCCCAATGCCATAAGACTCATTAGCAAGGCCTCAGTGCCGCTGGCGCAAGTGATGCAGTGCTTTGCACCGGTGAAAGCCGCTAGCTTTTCTTCCAGCTCTTTGACTTCCAGCCCCATGATATATTGGCCGTGCTCAAGCACCGCATCGATGCGGGCCTGGATCTGCGGCTTCAGGGCCTGGTACTGAGTTTTTAGGTCGATGAAGGGGATGGTCATTACGGCTGGCGCTTCAATTGATCTTGACTGAGAATATAATCATGGTTCGTATGTGGGCATTTGAATTGGCCTTCGCCTTGGATGGGTAAAGGAATTTGTTCGCCGTATTCGCTCATCCAGCCTACTTGTTTGGCGGGAACACCAACCATCAGCGCATAAGGTTTTACGTCTTTGGTAACCACTGCACCCGCACCAATAAAGGCAAATTCGCCAATTGTGACGCCGCAGACGATAGTGCAATTAGCCCCAAGAGTAGCACCTTTTTTTATAAGGGTATCACGGTATTCGCTTTTACGCTCAATCAAAGAGCGAGGGTTATAGACATTGGTAAAGACCATGCTAGGGCCGCAGAAAACGCCTTCTTCCAAGTTGACGTTGTCATAAACGCTGACGCCATTCTGGATCTTGCATTTGTCCCCGATAATGACTTTGTTACCTATAAACACATTTTGTCCCAAAGAGACCCCTTTGCCAATTTGGGCGCCACCGCAAACATGGACGAAGTGCCAAATGCGCGAGCCCTCACCAATTTGGGCACCTTCATCAACAATAGCGGTGGTGTGAACGGTGTAGTTCATTGCAAGCGGCTCACAAATGGGTGGACGTCATCGCCGCGGCCATTGACAACTTGCGCTGTTCGGATGACGTTGACGGTTTCGATGCAATGGCGGACGTCGCTAAGACCGTAACCACGCCCAGCCAAGATCTCTTGGTAGCTAGTTGTGTGAAGGTCGGTGAAGCCTTCGCTGAATTCGAGCTGTGTCCCGCTGATGTTGATGTTGCGGTAGGTGGTCTTTTTGCCTTGCACCTCGGCAGGTAGGTCATTGGCGTCGATCGACAAGAACCAGCGCACGCGGGCACGTTCGTATTCGAGGTAGCCTGCGGCTTTTTGGGTTCCGCGATAATGCACCACGTTGTGCTGCAGTCTGCCAAAGATGAAGTGCAGCATGTCGTAGAAGTGCACGCCGATATTTGTAGCGACACCAAATGATTTCCGGTCGTCGCCTTTCCAGCTTTCCACGTACCATTTGCCTCGGCTAGTGATGTAAGTAAGCTCGACGTCAAATTTGGTGTCTTTGGGGGCGGAGGCGACTTTGTCGCGCAATTTCATGATGGCGTCGTGGTGGCGCAACTGAAGGATATTGTAAACCCGTTTGCCAGTTTCTTGTTCCACAAGGACCAAATCGTCTATCAGTTCAGGCGTAGGGACAAGGGGTTTTTCGCAGATAACATCGCAGCCCAGGCGCAGGCCAGCGGCGATATGAGGGTGGTGCAGGTAGTTAGGGGAGCAGATGGCCACGTAGTCGAGTCGGTTAAAGGGGCTGCGTTGGAGCCGGTAGGCGAATTCTTGAAATCGCTCGAACTCAGTGAAAAATTCGCTTTGAGGCGAGATACTGTCGACGATGCCAACCGAGTCGTTGATGTCATAGGCCACCGACAAATTGTGGCCTAGATCTTTGATGGCCCGCATATGACGGGGTGCGATGTAACCGGCGGCGCCGATGAGAGCAAAGTTTTTCATGGTGTTTTCTAGGACGGTGTCTGAGCTCAGAAGCGGAAGACCGTGAAGCCGGCGGCGGCCATGGCGTGGCGGTCGTACAGGGCTTTAAGGTCGGCGGCCACGGGTTGGTATGTAGAGGTGCAATAGCTTTTGAGTGTCTCGGGTGTCAGCTCCCGAAACTCTCGGTGACCCACAGCAATAACGAGGCTATCGACCGGGTTTTGTGCGCCGATCTCACCCAGTGTTATGCCGTATTCATGCTGTACTTCGGCTGCATCAGCCCACGGGTCTGCCACGACGACGGTTACGCCCCAGCCTTGAAGCTCTTTGACCAAGTCGGCTACTTTGCTATTGCGAATATCGGGACAGTTTTCCTTGAATGTGATGCCCATGACGCCCACTTTGCTTCGAGCCACGTCGATGCCGTTTTGCAGCATTCGCTTGACGACGCCGCGGGCGGCATAACGGGCCATGTTGTCGTTCATGCGACGGCCAGCCAGGATGATTTGTGGGTGGTACCCCAACTCTTCGGCTTTATGCGTAAGGTAATACGGGTCCACACCAATGCAGTGCCCCCCCACCATGCCGGGCCGGAAGGGCAGGAAATTCCACTTGCTACCTGCAGCCTCGAGGACTTCAAGCGTATCAATGCCAATGCGCTCAAAGATGACAGACAGTTCGTTAACAAAGGCAATATTGAGATCACGCTGACTGTTCTCGATGACCTTAGCGGCCTCGGCCACCTTAAGGCTACTGGCTTTCCAGGTACCTGCCTTGATGATGGAGTTGTAAAGCGCATCCACCTCGTCGGCCACAACTGGGGAGCTGCCACTCGTGATCTTTTTAATGGTGGTGAGCGTGTTGACCTTGTCACCGGGGTTGATGCGCTCAGGGCTGTAGCCGCAGAAAAAATCCTGATTGAACTTAAGGTCGCTGAACTCTTCCAACACAGGTACGCAGACTTCTTCAGTCGCACCGGGATAGACGGTCGACTCGTAAATGACGATGTCGCCAGCCTTAAGCGCCTTGCCTACGGTCTCGCTGGCCTTAACCAGAGGCGTCATGTCCGGGCGGTTGGCCTGGTCTACAGGTGTCGGTACAGTGACAATGAAGATATGGCAAACCTTGAGGTCGTCAAGTTGGCTGCTGAAATGCAACTGGGTAGCCTCTTTGAGCTGATCAGGGCTGCATTCAAGCGTGTGATCCTGGCCGGACTGGAGCTCTTGAATGCGCTGCTGATTGATGTCAAAACCCAAAACAGGACGGCACTTACCAAATTCAACAGCTAGTGGCAGCCCAACGTAGCCAAGTCCGATGACGGCAATTTTTTTCATGTTTATCTGAATTATTAATTTATAAGGCCAGCTAAACCCCAATATCGGGCTTACTCAACTTACTAAAGTCGGCAGTCTCGAATTTCAGCGCCTTGATTTCTGCCTTAAGGGATTTATATTCATCCATCTTCCTTTGCAAAAATCGTTGTGTAATGGCGGCTTTCTCTGAGATCCCTGCTGGGGTGAGCACATAAACATAGCCAAATTTGTTTTTGGAGTTGGCGAAGTTTTTCATCTTCACCAAGCCCTTTTCCTTCAGCGCTTTCAGGCAGTAATTCAATCCGCCTACGCTAATACCCAGCTTTTCTGCCAGTTCGCGCTGGGTGACATCGGGGTTGTCTTGCAGGATGCGCATCACCCTGAAATAAGTGTCTTCTTGTAGTTTAGCTTGACGACTTGTCATAAAGTTGACGAGTTTTCTGCGCGGCGTGAGTTTGAATGTGTTCTAGGCTCGCTACCGCCATGCTGTGTCACTTTCAGCAAGCGCGGTCTCAGCAAGTAGCGAAATAAAGTTCTGTAAGAACCTGAACATTCTACCCGGATGCTCAGTCGAACATCCCACTCCGTCGTAAAAAAATTACTCAAGAGTAGCAGGATTCAGGTCTCGACCTCCTGTTGCTTTTGCACCGCATCTTCCATGCTGATGCTGTTCACCACCAGTTCTAGGTGCGTCAGGATCGCCGGCTCGTGGCAGCCGGTGTAGCTATTGACGGCCTCAGCTTGGTGAGCTTACAAGGTAGCCCTTGACCACTTGAGCTGTTCACAGCAATAGTTCTCTTCCGTTTAGGTGTAGTAGGACTCTTGGACTCAATCCATTTTTTGGAGCTTCTCGATCTGCTCGATGGGTGCGTTCTTCTTCTCCTTTTTGGCCGGCTTCATGCCGGTGCGATACTTGGGCGACTTTAATATTTCGCAGGGCCAATAGGATTCAAAATTTACACCATAAGTGCCCGCTAACTCCTGAAATCAGGCCTATTTCAAAAGCATCTTCGGCGTTTCAAACCTAACCAACTTTGTGTACAGCAATACATAAAATGCAGCAAAGGTAACAATAAAACCCAATAATGCATTCGTGTTGTCAGCAAACTCATACGCAACAGCTGCATTAACAATCGTTAGAGCCCAAAGATAAGGCGCAACCTTCCAATTGCTTCCGAGTACGCGCCTATATAAAAGTGTGTGTAAATGCAAACTATCTGGGTGCCCCATGGGATGAGAGCGTACAAACTTGCGTCGGTACATGCTGAAGAGTGTTTCAACAATCGGATAGAGGCTAACCAATAAAGGTGCCATAGGTGAAAAGTTGGTGCCCCGGTTAACGATCAAGAGTCCCAACTCAATCACCCAAAACCCCAATATGTATGCACCAGCGTCGCCTAAGAAAATTTTGCCCAGTGGCCAGTTCCAACAGAAAAAACCCATTACTACAGCAAATGTCAACAGACACAAATTGACCATCGTCCAGTCAGCAGCTTGATGGGCCAGAGCGGCCAACCCCAAAAGCACCAAGGCCATGGTTCCGCTGGCCAAACCGTGAAATCCATCAATGATATTTGTTGCATTGATAAAACCAGACACCACTAGAACAGTCAGCCCAAAGAAAATGGGCTGAATTTGCAAAAGATAGTCAATCCAGCGAATGTCTGTGCGGCTGACGCCTACATCGAGCACAAACAAAACGAACATAGCCGAAGCCATAGCCAGCACCAGGCGTGTGCCAGGCGACACCCTGTGGGTGAGATCTTCAATAAGCCCGCCAGCAAACACAGGAATGCTTGCAATCAACAACCAGCCGCTGAGTGAGGCAACTTCTGGCATGGTTTTAACGGCCAAGGCAATGGAGGCAAAGAAACCAACGATAAGGCCCATGCCACCCAACCGAGAAGTGGTTTGGGTGTGAAACTTCTGCACGCCTTCGTCTTTGTCATGGCCAAAGCTGTGCATCATTGAAAAATAGCGCACAAAGCCAGTAGCCAAGAAGGTGACCACAAAGGCAGCAACAATCGTCCAAAATGCAGTCCAGTTCAACATTGGACAGTATTTTATTTCTTTGCGTGTTCGCGAATCGACGCGATCAATCGGTGTAAGTTGGCTTCGATAGAGGCGACGTCGCCCCGATCATAGTCGCCTACATCGGTGTTGAGGCCATGGCGAATGGTGGGGTATAGGCCATAACCAGGCTCGATGTAATTGTCTTTTTCTCCAACCTTTGTTTCTAGACCAACGGGGTACTGGTCTCGACCACGTACGGTGACAGGCCCGATAGCATAAGAATGACTCGGCCCAATGGGCAAGGTGATGCTAAAGCCTGCAAAGGCACGCTTGTAGGGGGTTTGAAAATTACCAGGACCGGTTTTACGGTAAAAAAACCTGATGCGGTTGTCACCAAAGGTGTGGCTAGACATGATTTGGTAGCCTTCATCGTTGTTCAGGAACCGACCCCTGGTCATAGAAAGTGCCCAAAACCCAGGGCGAACTGCATATCTGGCTGTGATGAAAGCAGGATTGAGTGGCTCAAAGCCATAAGCCATGGTTTGCTGATAAGAACCTTTGGTGGCGCTGAGCTTCCACTTGCTGTCGGGTGATGTCCACACAGAATTGAAGGTGGTACCAAAAGTTGAAGATGACAATGCGCCATGCGCAGCTTCAACCCACAAGCTGTTGTAAAC
>CAZZEV010000004.1:0-31729 GCA_964653305.1 uncultured Cellvibrionaceae bacterium
GCCTGTCACGCCGGAGGTCGCGGGTTCGAGCCCCGTCCGGTCCGCCACTAATTCCCCAAAAGCTGCCCCCTGAGGCGGCTTTTTTGCTTTATGGTATTACGATTTCCCCTTGTGTTTTGAACTCTTGCCTCTATATCGCCTCAATGTGTCATTGAATGTTTATTTTTTGTTCACTGATTTGTCATCTTTGATTGATAACTTAACTCTCAAGGAACAGATTCGGGGAAGGATTCCAGCCTTTAACTTACCTATAGATACTAAGGAGTACACCATGCAAGATTATATTGAAGACCTTTTGGACGATGTAGAAGAGTTTGATGATGATATCGCCGATGATTATTCAGATATCTGAGTAATTATCGGAAGTTTTCAGGTTTGAACCGCTTTTCTATCCCCCTCGTGCAAGATCCCTTCCTTTCAGTTAGATAAACCTTGCGCTGGCTTTGCCAGTGTTTGATGTTGATTTCATTTCAAAATGCCAATCCAGTCACGTTTCCCCCTTTGATTGATACCTATTGGATCGTCGAGTACGCCGCAAATATCGGTTAAATAGTGATTTTTGCGGCAGCCATCAATTAGTTGCGAAATAAGCTGGCATATACTCAGGCAATAGATGATCAGTTAGATCCACATCGGGATGCGCTTATGACGTTAGAAAGTACAGACACCATAGAAGCGGTTGTCTTGTTTACGGGTGATGCAATTACGCGCGAACTGCTGTACCCAGAGTTTGAAGCAATTCTGGATGGTTTTGTGCCTGTCCCCGATTTCAAAGGTGCCACAGCTAAAGCAGTTTATCTGGTTATTAATTCCAATCTTTGCATTACTGCCGCAGTCTTCTTTCTGCTCGATTTTGATGAAAAGGGTATGGTAGATCGCCGCTGGAATATTCCTTTGCAACAGCTGGCTGAGGTTTCGGGCAGGGGACCGGATATGGGCGCAGGCGCTATTCGCTTGGCGTGTTACAGTCAATGTGCCATTGGTTGGCAGCAGAAAAAATTGTGGGATCCGCAAATGGACCCTGCCAAATCCAGCTTTGCGCAGTTGAAAAAGTCTGTACAAAATAACCGCATGGGGATCATTTTTAAAAAGCAGCCACAAGAGCGCTTGGCTGTTGTTACTGCCGCTTTGCCGCAAGAGCAAAATAATTTGGTGCTGCAACAAAAAATTCATGAGCATTATTCACAGGAGTTGCGCAACCAAACCGCCAGCTTATTAAAAGAACAGCGCCTGCGAATTGCAACGCTTCATTCCAAGCAGCAAGAGGCCATTCAAACCTTGCAGCATGAACATCATCAGCGCTTGCAGGCGTATCAGGAGAAACTCAAAGAGTTGGTGGATCTTAATAAGGATTTAGAGGCGCGAAACCAATCGCTTAAAGAGAGCTTTGATGTTCAGGCCAGTAAAGTTGAAGGCATGCGCGAGTATTTTTCGCATAAGTTAAAAGCGGCGCAGCTTGACGAGAATAGTCAAATTCAAGCATTGCAAGAAAATTTTGAGGTGGAGTTGGCCTTAAAGTTACAAACTGCGACGGCGGAATTACGCGAGATGTTGGATATGCGTGAGGTGGAATTGTTTTATCGCCACCAAAACGAAACCGCTCTTAAGGAAGAGATTGTTGGCATAAAACAAATGTATCAAGAGTTATTAAATAACAGCGGTGAGCAAGTTTTAACTCGCTTGGATAAGGCGGGCATTAACTTTGTGGTTTACCACCCAGGCGCAGGGCAATTCACTATTCCGCTGCCAGATTTAAGTCGCTACCTTGAGAACCCAACGGCTTATATCGCTAAAAATTCTGGTGTTGGTGAAAAGCTGTATTCCAATTGGTTTGAGCACTATCAAAATCCATGCTGTAAAGGCTTGGATGCTAACGGGCATGCATGCGGTAAGCCGTTGATTCGGATTGGATCGCCGATTGAGTTTCATGAAGGTGAAAGTGATCGCTGCGAGCATCATCAACTGATTTCTTATAAACTGGTTTCCGAAAAGCGATAGTCGTTTTTATTGATCAGGTTGGTGAGCTTTGGTTGGTCTAATTTCGGAAGATGAGTTTTTGAGTAGGGTGCAGAAGGTTCCTTTGCAGTCCTTGCCGTGGAATCTGGCAAAGCAAAAAGGCATTGATGTTTTAGTTCGGCGCGATGATTTAGTTGATACGCACTTAAGTGGAAACAAGTTTTATAAATTGTTTTATAACTTGCGAGCCGCTCAAGCATTAGGCCATTCACAGTTACTCAGTTTTGGTGGTGCCTACTCAAATCATATATATGCTTTGGCAGTAGCTGCAAAGAGGTATGGATTTAAAGCGATTGGTGTGATTCGCGGTGAGCGACCAAAGCAATTAAGTGCAACTCTTTCCGATGCTGAAACTTGGGGGATGCAGCTGCACTTTGTATCGCGAGCTGATTATCGCGATAAGTGTTCAAGCGAACTAATGGCAGAATTGAAGGGGCGGTACGGCGATTTTTTTGAGATCCCTGAAGGGGGGGCAAATACCTACGGGGCTATGGGTACCAAAGCGCTAGGCGCCGCGATATACCAGCAAGTGAAATCTGACTATACTGCGATTTGTGTGGCGGCTGGAACTGCCAATACCTTGGCTGGTTTGGCGGCTGGATTAGTGCAGGATCTCGGCTCACAAACCGCAGGAAGTGTACTTGGCTTTTCTGTCTTAAAGGGCGAGGGCGAGTTGGGGGCGGATCTAATTAGTCACCAAAAAAGCATAGCCAGTGAAACAAGTAATTGGCGCTTAATCAGTGGTTATCACGGCGGCGGTTACGCAAAAAAATTGCCCAGTGATTTGCGTCAATTTTTATGTGAGTTTGAGCGTGAAACCCAGCTGATGCTTGACCCTGTTTATACGCTAAAAATGTGTTGGGGTGTAGCACGATTATTGGCGCAAAATTACTGGCCACGCGGTAGCCGATTAATTTTGGTTCATACCGGTGGCTTGCAAGGTCGGCGTGGATTTAATCTTCACGAATGATTAGATTTGCGTTGAATGATTTTATCCATTAAATGAATTGCCTTTATTGCTGTAAAGCGAGGGAATATTTTATGCAACCGCAAAAAAATATCGTGCCAGCGCAAGTTGAGTTTGATTTGTCATTAACACGCACTTTGGTGCCGCTAAAAGATATGAGCGAAAGCCATCTTTTGGAGTTATTGAGCCATGCGGAAGCAGAGGTTGTCTGTGCGGGGCAAACGATTTTTTCGCGCGGTGCCTATGATGCGCATCACGTGTATTTGCTCTATGGCAATGTAAGCTTGGTAGATGAAAATAATGTGACCGCGATTGTGAAAGGCCGCTCGAGCTTGCTGCCTATAGGTCACCATCAGCCACGCTTAGTGACGGCTGTTGCTGAGTCTGACTGCAGCATTTTACGGCTGGATAGTGAGCGCTTGGACAAGCTTTTAGCGTGGAGCCAAGTTGCCGATTATTTACAGCTTAATATTTCTCGTCAGCGCGATCTAGATGAGGATATAGATTGGATGATGACGGTATTAAAATCCAATTTATTCTTTAAAGTTCCCCCTATCAATGTGGAAGATATTTTTTCTCGTTTGATGCCGCAAGTTGTTTATGCGGGTGATGTGGTTATTCGGCAGGGAGAGCTGGGTGATCAATCTTATTTTATTAAAGAAGGGGAGGCTGAAGTTTGGCGCCACAGTGAAGCGGGCCGCGAACATCTAGCAACTATTGGGGTGGGGCGTTGTTTTGGTGAGGATGCTTTGGTCAATGAAGCGGCGCGCAACGCGTCAGTGATTATGTCGACCGACGGTGTGTTAATGCGCCTAGATAAACAAGATTTTTTCCGGTTGCTAAAAGAACCTCAGGTTCCTTCAATAGCATTGGAATCTTATTCAGAAAAAATTGCTGCAGGGGCAGTGGCGGTAGATGTACGCAGCGAAGAAGAATACGCCGAGTTGCATTTGCATTCGGCGGTAAATGTCCCGCTCAATTTGTTGGGAATTAAATCTCGTATGCTGGATAAAAATCGCGCCTATATTTTTTATTGTAATACTGGGCGTCGCAGCCGGGCAGCAGCACATTTATTGACGCAGCAAGGCTACCAAGCTTTTGCGCTGGAAGATTGTGCGAATCTATTTGCGCAAGCGCGTTGGAATGCGCTTTTGGATGATCGTTTCAACTACGTTTTGCGCGATGGTTTGGCCGCTAAGGGGCTTTAGTTTTTTGCAAATTCAGTGTCAATAAAAAAGGCCGCATTGCGGCCTTTTTTATTAAGAATTTGAAGTGATTTAATCAAATAGACAATTCAATAGATGGTCTATTCAACTCGATCCCCGTAGCGCATCTCCCGTAGTTTCCCCTCTTTGAAATAGAGGTTAGTCCAAAACTGTCCTTTGCCTGGATTGTACGTCCATAGATCAACATTTTCGCAGCGTTCTAGTGTATCCCAGTCGCCATCAGTTCGTTTAATCCTTATAGCTGTTTTTTCGCAGTAAGTATCTTTAAGTGCGGGTTCGCCGCATTTGCGAAGTACATCTACCTTGGCATCCCCAACTTCAATAATGTCGCCATGGCAGCGCAGCGATTCTGCGTGCACTAAATGGCTTGAACACAATAGGGCACACCAGATAATCCCAATAACCACGCGCATAAATAATCCATAAGTTACAAATGAAACTGGAAAGTATCAGGTTGCAAATAACCTGACGTTTGCCCTCAAAGCATACACAACACACATAATTATTACTAAAGAAAAATAGAGCTGTGCCGCTAACTTTATAGGCATGTAATTATGATAGTTGGGTACCCCTGCCGAAAAACTCCTAAAGTTCATTGATGAGAGAAGTTCCTATGAATGCATACCAGGCAGCACAGCATTATTCATCTGTTAAAACTCAAACCAATGTTCTCGATGCATCTCCTCATCGTCTGATTCAAATGCTATTTGAAGGTGCATTAGAGCGTATAGCACAGGCCAAGGGCGCGATGCAGCAAAAACAAATTGCCCGCAAAGGTGAGCTTATCGGTAAAGCGATTAATATAGTAGGTGGCCTACAGGGCAGCTTAAACGACAAAGAGGGCGGTGAGCTGGCCGCAAATCTTGAAGGTCTATACGACTATATTGTTCGCCGCTTGTTGAAAGCTAATTTAGAAAATGACCCAGCGATTTTAGATGAATGTGGTCGCCTTTTAGGTGAACTGAAATCGGGCTGGGATGCTATTGCTAACGAGGTACGTTGAAATGGGTCTTCGTTTAGTTGAACCGGTAACCTATTCTGGCCATGCAGGTGTCCTGCATGTTCGTCGCCTACAGCATGCGCTCAATAAAGCCTTAGACGCTGAAGATTGGGATCAGGTTCGTCGTTTGGATCAAACCTGTGCGCTTCTTATCGATAAGGTGATTCTTGCCAATGAGAATGACGCTCAGGCGATAGCCGAGGCGTTAAATGAGCTAAAAGGAGTGTATGCAAGTCTCATTGTGCAATGTAAGCGCGAAGTTGCTTCAATGGTGCATTGATTTAATGCTAGGCTTAGCGGTATAACTAACAGCTGAGCCAGTAAAGGAGCGCCAACATTGTCTAATTACAATTCGCAAGAAGCCCTTAAGCAATATCGTGAACTCGGGCTGGAAACTCAGATTAACAACGCCAGCCCTCATCGCCTCATTCAATTACTTATGGATGGTGCTTTGGAGCGTATGAATGGCGCTAAGTCTGCTATGGAGCGTGGCGATGCGGCTACCAAGGGTGTGCTTATCGGTAAAGCTATGGGAATTATCTCTGGCTTGCGCAGCTCCTTAGATATGAGTGTAGAGGGGACTGATTTGCCTGAGCGCTTAGATGACCTCTACGATTATATGGGGCGCCGATTGTTGGAAGCGTCAGCCTTCAATAAAGTAGATATGTTGACTGAGGTTATTGATTTGCTCAAAACCGTTAAATCGGGTTGGGATGCCATAGAGCCACAGGCATAGGTCTGATCGAACTTATCGAATGCTAAACACCAGATCACGATGCGTGTTTAGCATTTTGTTTGCTCAAACTAGTCAAAAAATCACCGCTTTTTTCCTGCCCCGAAAAAATACCTTGTTTATTCCTGCCATTAATTTGACTCGCCTCGTATCCTCGTCTAAACCTAAGCATTAATAGTCATAGCTCCGGCATAGTTCCGGTTCAATATCGCAAATTGCAATTTATTTGCACATCCACAAAGGTTGATTGGGCATGTGGCGTAATAATAAGGTTTTAGTCATTGATGACAATGAATCGCGCCGACACGATTTAAAAGTGTTACTGGAGTTTTTAAGCGAAGCAGCGCTCACTGCCAACTCAAAAAATTGGCAAGATTTGGTACAAAGCGAGAATAAAGGCGAAGATTATATTGCGGTCTTTATTGGTGATTTTGCGCAATCCAAACTGAGCTTTGAACAGCTTCTAAAAAGTATCCGCGATTGGAATGATGAACTTGCTATAGTGCTGATTGGGGAAACCCCGCCCAGTGAAGATGGCTTGGAAGATCTGCTTCGCCACATGATTATTGCCTCTCTACCCATTCCACCCACTTACAATAAGCTGATTGATACCCTGCATCGCGCTCAGCTTTACCGCGAAGCCCAATCTAGCAGTAAGCGCCAGCCACAGCGTCGCCCTGTACACTTGTTCCGTAGCCTTGTTGGTACCAGCCGAGAAATTCAAAGCGTGCGGGAGATGATGGCGCAAGTTGCTGAAAAAGATGTCTCCGTTTTGATTACCGGTGAATCTGGAACCGGTAAAGAAGTGGTTGCGCGTAATCTGCACTACAACTCGCCGCGACGTGATAAACCCTTTGTGCCGGTAAATTGCGGCGCTATTCCCGCCGAGCTTTTAGAGAGTGAATTATTTGGCCACGAAAAAGGTGCATTCACGGGGGCGATAAATTCTCGTGCCGGTCGCTTTGAGCTGGCGGAAGGTGGCACTTTATTTTTAGATGAAATTGGCGACATGCCACTCACCATGCAAGTGAAAATTTTACGTGTTTTGCAAGAGCGCTGTTACGAGAGGGTGGGTAGCAACAAAACTCAAAGCGTGGATGTGCGCATTATCGCGGCGACGCATCGCAATTTGGAATCTATGATTGCCGAAAACACCTTCCGCGAAGATTTGTATTATCGTTTGAACGTTTTTCCTATCGAATTGCCATCGCTTAAAGAGCGTTCTGAAGATATTCCCTTGTTGATAAACGAATTAGTAACCCGTATGGAAAATGAACAGCGCGGATCAATTCGTTTTAATTCTGCTGCTATTTTATCGCTGTGCCAGCATGAGTGGAGCGGCAACGTACGTGAGCTTGCTAACTTGGTTGAGCGTATGGCAATCATCCATCCTTATGGTGTCATTGGTGTGCAAGATTTGCCTGCAAAATATCGTCATGTCGATGTGAGTGAAGAAGATTTTGCGCCTGCAACAAGTGCCGTGTCTCATGCGAGTACGGGTTATGTCAACATGAACGATAATCCGCTCTTGCCGGATCAAGGTATAGACTTACGTGAATATATTACGAATTTGGAGATGAGTTTAATTCAGCAGGCGTTAAATGATTGCGGCGGTGTTGTGGCGCGCGCGGCGGATAAGTTGTGTATTCGCAGAACGACATTGGTAGAAAAAATGCGCAAGTATGAATTGCAGCGATAAAAATTAATTGTTTTCAGTGCATAAAAAAACCGCTAATCACTTAGCGGTTTTTTTATGCGGTTTTTAGGACGCTGATAACACAATAAATATTGCTGCGTTTAGCCCATTTTAATGACTGGTTTTTGTGGCTTACTCCTGCGCGTAGCGCCTTGCGGTTTCTTGCCAGAAGGATTTGCACTGTTATTGCCACCACCATTACCCGATGTTTTGGGTTTTGGTTTTGCGCCCAGCGCAGGCCTACGTGCACCGCCATTATTATTGCCGCCACCATTATTTCTACCAATGGTCATACTGCGGCCCAATACAATGGGTTCGGCTTTAATAGTCGGGTCTGGTTCGAAACCAGTGAGCACTTGTCTCGGAATATCGCGCTTAATTAATTTTTCGATATCGCGCAAAAACTTTTCTTCATCTACGCATACCAAAGAAATTGCAATACCTTCACTTTCTGCACGGCCAGTGCGGCCAATGCGATGTACATAATCTTCTGGCACATTGGGCAATTCGTAATTTACTACGTGCGGTAATTGATCGATATCGATGCCGCGCGCAGCAATATCGGTAGCAACCAATGCGCGAATTGCGCCACGTTTAAAATCTTCTAAAGCTTTAGTGCGCGCACCTTGGCTTTTGTTGCCGTGAATGGCTGCTGCGCTGATGCCATCGGTAGCTAATTGTTCAGTTAATTTATTCGCGCCGTGTTTGGTGCGCGTGAAAATCAACACTTGCTGCCAATCGCCTTCTCTAATCAAATGCGACAAGAGTTCACGTTTGCGATTGCGGTCAACGGGGTGAACCGTTTGTTCAATTCGTTCACTTGCCGTATTGCGACGTGCAACTTCGATCAATGCAGGCTTGTTTAATAATTTATCTGCAAGGTCTTTAATTTCATTAGAAAAGGTTGCAGAGAACAACAAATTTTGGCGCTGCTTTGGCAGCAATGCCAAAACACGTTTAATGTCGTGAATGAAACCCATATCCAACATGCGGTCGGCTTCATCCAAAATTAAAACTTCAACTTCTTTTAAGCTAACGGCGTTTTGTTGAACCAAGTCGAGTAGGCGACCAGGCGTTGCGACCAGAATATCCACGCCGCCGCGTAGTTTCATCATTTGTGGATTAATGCTTACGCCACCGAAAACAACGGTTGCGCGCAAGGGTAAATATTTACCGTAAGTGCGCACGCTTTCAAACACTTGTGCAGCGAGTTCGCGGGTTGGGGTAAGAATAAGTGCGCGCACTGGGCGGCGGCCTGCAACAACTTTTGTGCTGTCGCTGAGTTTTTGTAGCAAGGGCAGGGTGAAGCCTGCGGTTTTGCCCGTACCGGTTTGAGCGCCTGCGAGTATATCGCCGCCTTTAAGTACTGCTGGAATAGCTTGAGCTTGAATTGGTGTTGGCGTGCTGTAGCCTTCTTCTGCAATAGCACGAAGAATTTCGGCGTTTAAGCCGAGAGAAGCAAATGACATAGTGTTTTCCTGTGGCTCGGCCTCCCGCAGTGGGGATAGGTCTGGCGAGCACGAGATGTCTAACCTTGGCAGAGCCTGTAGTTAGAAAGAGAAAGGCGATGCTGACCTAGTAGCATCGGGATGCGCATGCTACAGAGAATGGCCGCTTATAGCTAGCAAGTTGTTTAAAAACTATCTGCGTTGCCACTGCTGCGTTAAAAATGGCCTCAAAATGCTCATTTATTACCATAAACTCTGCTTTTTCGGCCATTTTTGCCTTGCATTGACTGCCTCGAAAACGTTTTTTAACAACTTGCGCGGCCATTCTCTTTTGGGGGTTACCCGCTCTTTATGGGTGGTTAGCCGAAATAGGCCTTTGCCATGGTTATGATCGCTAAGAGGATAAAGAGTACAAACGCGCATTTGTGCGCAAGCGCTAAAGGAATGCGTTGCATTAACCACTTACCCGCAAAAATTATTGGCACATTGGCAATCAACATCCCAAGTGTTGTACCTGCAACGACCCAAGCAACTTGAGCTTGATATTGTGCCGCTAAAATCACCGTGGCGATTTGAGTTTTATCGCCAATCTCGGCTAGAAAGAAGAGTATGCAGGTGGCAATCAGCGGGCCATATTGGCTGAACTTGCCCATATCATCGTCTTGTTTGTCGGGAATAAGCAACCAAATGGCGACGGCGATAAAGCTGACACTGATAATCCAAGGAATATACTCCGCTGGAAGCTTATCGCCCAACCAAGCACCAAACCACGCCGAAAGTGCGTGATTCAATAAGGTCGCCAAGAGCACGCCTAAACTAATAAGGTAGGGGCGACCGTATTTGGTAACAAGAAAGAGTGCAAGGAGTTGGGTTTTATCGCCAATTTCGGCAATGGCAACTGCGAGGGTAGAGCTAAGGAAGGCTTCCATCATGTGATCCGGGCGGGATTTTTAAACCAGAGACATAGCAACCGTCCCGCCAGTGGCGGTCGCTATGTCTCAGGTCTCATCAATCCAGCTCTTTTATTAATAAAGTGCTGGACGCCATTACCATGCTGTATGAGCAAGTTTGTTGACAATGGCGCCGGTGCTTTTCGCAAAACAGCCGGCAGATTACTCCCCCGAGAGAAGTGCGTGCATTTTAAGGGCGCAGGTTGCGCTATAGCAATCTTTTTTATAGGCAGTGCTTGGTACGTTTATTTTTTATCGCGTCTATCGCCAATAATTTTGGCAGGGTTGCCGGCCACAATTTTATACTGCTCAACATCTCGGGTGACTTGGCTGCCCATCCCCACCACGGCGTGGTCGCCAATATTAATGCCATCCACTACGCCGACATTTGCGCCTAGCCAGACATCGCAACCTATCTGAATACCGCGTGATTGTGTGGGTTGTTCGCATACCAATTTATCTACCAGCATGCCGTGATTAAATGCGTACAATTGGCAGTGGGCGGCAATGCGCGAGTTATCGCCTATATGTATACCCTTGCTGCCGCCATCCATAGTGACATGATGATTAATAGATACGTTTTTGCCGAGGTTTACGGGGCCGTGGATAACACAATCGGCGGCTATATAGGAGTTGTCGCCAATAATGATCGGGCGCCCCGGTTCAGCAAAGAGTTTGGCTTCTGGCGCTATAAAGCAATTCTTCCCGATTTGGAGTGTTTCAACGGCTTGAAGGTATGCCTGTACTTCTTGTTGCCATGCCTCTGCCCAGATTCTATGGGATGCTTTTAAATCAGCATAAAGCCAAGGCATATAGCTTAAGCGCAATTTATGCTGGGCACGATAGAATTCAACGGGTGGCTTGGGTGAGTCGGCTGGGTTGTTAGCTGCGTCAGTCATTGTTTTTTTTGCAACAAAAAAGTGAAGCAGGATTATAAATTTATAATCCTGAGAATGTGCAGAAATTTCTGTCGGGTGTAATTATCGACAGAGGGGAAGAGGGTATCCGCAGGTTGCAGTGATTAGGTAAATCCTTGAACTTCACAGTCAGGATTTAAGGAGCGCTTAGATGGGCGCTCGTGGGGTCTACCCGTTACTGTGCAACACTGCGGACACTTGACTTAATTATAGTGAGCAGCGCTTTATTAGCGAGGTTTCACTTAGTTTTTTACGCCACAATAACTCTTTTTAATAGATGAATAACTAATAGATAAAGTTTGTATGAATGATGTTTATGAGCTTATAGAGAATAACCAACACTTTTTAGTGATTTACAAAAAACCTAATACCAGTTTTCACAGTGAAGGTGGTGAGCGTGGTTTATTTGAAACAGTAAAGCAAACTCAAAGTTTGGCTGAACTTTACCCCGTGCATCGCTTAGACAAAGTCACTTCTGGGTTATTGGTGATGGCAAAGACGGCTGCTGCTAATCAAGAGCTGGTCAATCAATTTAAAAATCGTGAAGTACAAAAGTTCTATTTAGCAATTAGCGCTAAAAAACCCAAAAAGAAACAGGGGTTAATTAAAGGTGATATGGAGCCTGCACGGCGCGGCGCATGGAAATTACTCGCCACCCACACCAACCCAGCCATCACCCAATTTTTTAGCGCGTCTTTAGGCGAAGGTAAACGCTTATTTATTGTTAAGCCGCATACGGGTAAAACTCATCAAATTCGGGTTGCGTTAAAAAGTATAGGTTCACCTATTTTAGGGGATGCACTCTATGCAGATGCTGCTAGCTGCAATGATATAGATAGAGTTTATCTTCATGCATTTAGTCTGGCATTTAAGCTTAACGGCCAAGATTACCGTTTCACAGAATTGCCCAGAGAGGGCGATTTCTACGCAACTGCTGAATTTAACACCGCGATAAAAGAGTTTCTTTCTCCCTGGCTGTTGGCTTGGCCGCAATGCTAACAAGCATAAAACGTGAAAAAAGCAAAAAAATTATGATTCATTAATCATCGTAATTATTTCTTCAGTGGCATGAATGTTGAAGCACTTAA
Organism: uncultured Cellvibrionaceae bacterium; assembly: GCA_964653305.1. Taxonomy (GTDB): domain Bacteria; phylum Pseudomonadota; class Gammaproteobacteria; order Pseudomonadales; family Cellvibrionaceae; genus Cellvibrio. The sequence goes on from CAZZEV010000004.1 coordinate 12,042, forward strand.
CGTGTGTATTAAGTTAAGGCGGTTCCAATAGAATTCATGCACCAGAAGGTCGCTATGCTAATTTCAGTGTGATCCAAAAGTGTGCTTGTAATGCTTTTTAGTTGTCTGCTTAATAAAAATACTTATTTTTATCATAGATGCAGTGGTGCACAGCTGGAGAGGCGTGTATGTGGGTTGCTATTAAACAAGCGCTGTTAATTTTTGGTTTTGGAAAAATATTATTATTGCTTTCGCTATTAAGTATTCTTGCAGTAATACTAGAAGTGATGGCTGTATCTCCACTGCTAATTCACGCCAATTATCTTTTATTTGTGGTTATCTCTGGCTTAACCTTGCTTTCTTTATTGGATGACTTTCAGGGTTTGAAGCGCTATCTGGAACATCTTAGCAAAGAACAAAATTTAGAGTGGAAGTTGCATGTGAATGGTTTTTTATTTCCGTTGCGAGAACCCTTGCATGAGATTTTAAAACCCTATCGCAGAGCATTAGATGCTAATTTTGATGCTTTAAAAGAAATGGCTTTTTCGTCGGCTGAGTTGGCAACCAATGCGCGTAGCTATTCACAAAGTGCAGCCGATCAATCAGCTGCCACCACATCCAGTGCTGCTGCAATTACTGAAATGAGTTACAGCTTGGAAGATATTTCACAGCGCATAAAATCAACGCGAGACAAAGCGACTGATGCCTTACAGCTTACCGAAAAAGGTAGTGCAGCTTTAATGCACGCCAATACTGAAGTCACACAAGTTGCGGAGCTTGCTAAAGATACTGAGCAGCGTATTACGACTTTGGATGAGTTAATGCATTCAGTCACCAGCATGTCGCGCATTATCAGTGAAATAGCCGAGCAAACCAATTTGCTGGCCTTAAACGCCGCAATTGAAGCCGCGCGTGCCGGTGAGTATGGGCGAGGCTTTGCGGTAGTGGCAGATGAAGTGCGCGGTCTCGCTAAGCGCAGTCAAGGTTCTGCAACAGAAATTTCAAACAGCATTGCAAAAGTGCAAGCCAATATGCAGCAAGTGTTGTTGAGTATGAGTTCGGTGTTGGATAAAACAGTTTATTGCCAGAGTAGTGTGCAACGTGCAGATACAGCCTTAAAAGATATTTCCGCAAGAACTAACGATGTTTTCTTATTGGTGGATGCCATTGCCGTGGCGGCATCGCAACAGAGTGTTGCGGTTAGAGAAATATCGGGTCATGTAGAAACTGTTGCTAGTCATGCACACGATAATAGTCAGCGCGCAGGGCAAGCCGCCGAAATAGCAGAGCATCTACATCGTTTAACTCGTCAGGCGGAGCTGTAAAATGGATATACCCTTTTCGTTTATATTTATTTTTGTGGTGGTTCCTGGTGTTGCATTATTCACTGCCATATTTGGTGTTATGAAACGCAAAAAAACTGAAGAAAAACTCTTTAGGATGGGCATTTCCTACTTAAAAAGATTGCGCACCTTGCTCACCTATATTCAACAACACCGCGGTTTAACCAATAGTTATCTCAGTGGCAATTTAGCGGTAGAAGCAGAGGTAGAGAGAATTGAAGTACTTATTAAAAAGGAGATGACAGATTTACACGCAGCTGAAGGTTGGATTAAAGACAATAGTAAATGGGATAGCATCGCTGATCATTGGTTGCGTATTGGCGCGCATTACAAAGGTGTTGATGCAGAGGTTAATTTAAAGAAACACAATAGTTTAATTGCAAACTTACTTTATCTAATTGATGATTTGGCTTATGCCCATCATTTGGGGAAATTGGGTTTAATTGAAGCAACTGATGCTAATTGGCGTAATCTCTTATTTATAGCGGAATATATCGGTCAGGCGCGCGCTTTAGGTATGGGAGTTGTGAGTAAAGGTTTTTGTAGCAGCGTGTTGCGTATTCAGCTCAATCATTTGCTGGTAAAAATTGAATCGAATATTAGTCCTTCGTGGACAGAGTCAACTCAACAAGATTTTCGCACTTTCTTAAAAGTGATTAAGGAACAAGTAATCACCGATACGCCCAGTATTACCCCTGCTGAATATTTTAAGTTGGCAACTGGATGTATTGAACACGTATTGTCAGAGTTTGATCGGCAGGTAGAAAAAATTCAGTTTCATCGCACTTAATTCTTTTAATGAAACCAAAGCTGACTTGAGGCGTACCTAAAGCGAAGCTCGGTACGCCGTGTTCTTGCGTTTAACTAATAACATGAACCGCTGTAATAGCAAAAAACATATTCACATTGCGAGCAGAAGAAAATGCACGATAACAGCCCATAGCATCCAAATGTTTTACTGCCATAGCTGCTAACTCCCAAGCCAAATATTCGTCCGCTTCAAAAGGTTCTTTCTCACCAAAGACAACCAAATCAGTAATCTCTTCCAGTTCTTTAATACGCAAGGAGTCTTCTTTTAGCAATGGATTGATAGATTCATAAGCCCACGCCCATTTCCAAGTTTCAGCGCTGGGTGAATAGCTACCAATGTCGATAATATCGGCCTCTAACACCAACTTATCGTCATGATTAAAAAACTGTAACTTGGCCTTATCGTTTTCAAACATCCAGCGTTTGTGGCTACCAAACCCGTATGTATCGGTTAAATGCGCCTGCTTTTCTTTAAGTTCGGCGTTAGCGCTGGTTAAAAAAAGCTCAAATTCATCATCGTTCATTAATTGTTCCTCTGATGCAGGTCTGAATTAGGCGCGACTATATAGATTTAGTGGTTTATTTCCTACTGAAAATGCCAAAAAAGACCTATCTTAGATAGCTTAAATGGGGCAGACTCAAGCTGGTTTTAGTAAATAGGCAAGGGTTTCGATCCTTTTGAATTAATCAGTTGGAGAGTCTACTTATGATCAGAAAAGCATTAACAAGAATGATCGCTGTGAGTTTAAGCGCAGCCATGGTATTACAACTTAGCGCTTGCGGAACTATCTTTTATCCTGAGCGTAAGGGCACTAAGAGTGGCGAGATAGACCCAGTGGTCGCAGTAGCAGATGCTATTGGCTTGTTATTTTTCTTTGTACCTGGTGTTATCGCATTTGCAGTAGATTTTAATAATGGCACCATCTATAAATCGGGTAAAAAACATAGCAGCCTAACCCCTGAAGAACTAAAGTCTGTTTCAGTTAATGGCAAAGTAGATAAAAAAGCCTTGAGTGTTTTGATGAGCAAAAAATTGGGGCTCGCCGTTAATCTTGACTCTTCTAGCCTGCAAATGAAGAAATTCAGTAGCGAAGCTGAGTTGTTGGCGCATTTAAATGCTGCGGGTTTAAACTTAGCAAGCAGATAAGATCAAATCAGCGATTATAAAAAGGCGCTTCTGTTTATGCAGAAGCGCCTTTTTATCCTAGGGATTAGCTGTTGTATAAAGATTTTAAACCTTCAGATTTTTTCTTCAAATTCTTTTCTTTGCGGCACTCATTCAATAGGTTCAGTATTTCTTGCGGTGCCCAGCTATCGTCTGGGTGGTTGCTGTAAAGCAGTTCATCTAATTTCTTCAGGGCTTGCGTTAGCTCAAGCTTACCTGCAAGTTTGGCAATATCATCTAGCGAATGAATGGTCGCTTCTGGCCACTGAAACTTCGCCCAGCTTAAGATATGTTTGCGAAGCTCGCTTGCATTTTTATTGGCAGAGGAATGTTTGAGCAAATCCCAAATATGCCTTTCTTTTTCTGAGCTAATCGCATCAGCCTTTTCTTGCTCAGCTTGTAGCTGTATTAGCCGAGCTTTTAAGTGAAATACATAAACACTTAGCACAAGAGTTATAAGTGCAAATAAGACTGTGCTCGCCCATAACCAAGGATTGGCTTTGGTGACTATTTCAATTTTTGTATTTTGTCCTTCATTTGCATTGGTACTGCCACTGGAGCTTGTTGTTTGTGTGGAATTAACTGTTGGTGCTGCATCGCCTAATACATTAATTTTTTTCTCCGGCAAGGTAGCGGTTTTCAGGGATTTCGAATTTACATCCCACCATTCAATACTGACTTCTGGCAGGGTAAATTCGCCACCATGACTGGGAATAATAGCAGTCGTTTCTACACGCGTGCCTTCGATGCCTTTGGTAGTTTTACTATCGCTATTTTGCGGTTGGTCTGGGTAAAAGGTTAGACCATCAATAGTATTGGTGGGTAAGGGGGCTATTTGTCCACCAGTTAAACCTTCAGCGGTAATCGTTATAGTGCGCGTCACTGGCTCGCCCATTTTTAAATGATCAAGGCTTGAACTCCAGGTTTCATGGAGTGTGACATTGCTGGCTGGCAGCCAGGTTTTCCCGGCTGCCTCAGCAGGAACTGGCTTAACCTTAATATGTTGTTCTTCGGTAGGTAAACGTAAAATATTTGCACGGTTGCGACCAAAGGGATCATTCCATAAATCTCGCTCAACATTGGGTACAACGGAGTAGATTACGCTTGGAATAATTAGTTCGCCGCTTTCCTGAGGAAAGAGAGCATAGTTACTTTCAAGTATTAGGTGTTGCTTGCCATTGATATTGCTGACGTACTGCTTGGGTTTTTCTGATAGAGGGATAAGCACCGAATTTTTAATCTCCAAGGGTTGCATTTCGGCTTGGCTTAAATTGACTTGCGAGATTAATTTAATCGTTACCAAGATTTGCTCTTGTACGTAAACGTCATTTTTGCTGATTTCAATATTAACTCTTACAGATTCGTCGCCATTGCTTTGCGTTTGACTTTTTTGGTTAACATTAATTTCAATGGCATCGCTTACTGAGTTATCGACATTAAACGAAGGGATTAATAGCTTACCTATACGTTTGGGGGCAAGCGTGAGTTGCCACACTTTTTTAAATTCAGTGCCGCTATTAGTGATAGATGTAAACTGACTTTGGTTGTTAGACAAAATCTCAAAATCATTTTTGAGCTGGCTAAAATCCGGTGTCCCACTGGCGCGCGAATTAGCAGCAATCGTTAGTGTGAAAGTTTCTTGGATGCTAATTTCATTGCGGTCTACGCTTGCCGTAAGTTGGTCAGCATTTGCAAAGATACTTATAAACAGTAACGCAACAGCTAGTAAGCTGCGCCCTAGAGCATGATAATTGAATGTGTTCATAGTCTTGATTGCCATAGTCTAACTTGTCATTGTTTGGATGGTTATGGTCATTACAAACGTTGATCTGCATTGTTCTCGGGTGATTTCAAATCGCCATCAGCTCGCTTCTGGCGATTGATATTGTATTGATATTTAAATTTGTTGCGCAGTAAGCCCGCTGGATCATCAGGTACGCGTCGCAACCATTGCTCAAGCGCCTGCTTTTGTTCCGGCGTTAACTGGCTTTCATCCAGTTGTGCGGCTTGCTGTGCGGTGTTACCAGCAGAGCCTGCGGCAGAAGAGGCTTGCGATCCTGCCTGTGTTGCTGACTGTGCTTGGCTAGCACTTGAGGACTGGCCTGATTGCGCTTTATTAGCTTCTTGCGAGCTTTGTTGAGCGCTTTGCGAAGACTGCTGTGCAGATTCTTTTGCTGAGTCTTTGCCATTGCTACCGCTAGAACTTTGGCTATTGCTTTGCTGTTGATCTTTCTTTTCTTGATCTTTGTTCGCTTGGTTTTCTTTATCATCTTGGCTTTTAGAGTCTTGGTTCTGTTTATCGCCATCCTTGTTTTCTGAATCTTGCTTATCATCTTTGCTTTGCTGATCTTTTTTGTCTTTGTTTTTATCGTCCTGATTTTTATCCTTGTCCTTTTCATTATTTTGTTGTTGATCTTTTTGCTGCTTTAACAGTTTTTCTGCAAGCGCACGGTTTTTCTTGGCATCTTCCAAATTGGCATCGTGCTTTAAGGCTTCATCATAAGCTTTAATGGCATCTTCTAATTTGCCAGACTTTGCTAAGGCATTGCCACGATTATAGTGACCGCTGGCCGTATCAATTTTGGCGAAGCTTTCTACTGCGCTCGCGTAATCACCGGCTCGGTATTGCGCACTGGCTTTCCATTCGGGTGAGGTAAATTGTTCAGCCGCTTTTTTGGCATCGCCTTTATTCAGTTCGCGTTGCGCTTGTTGGTCTTTAGTGAGCCAAGCGTCATCCAGACCTAAGGCATAACTGGGTGATGGTGTTAAACCAAGCGTAGGAATTAATAATAAAGACAAAAGCAGGCCGCGCCTAAAACAGAACAGCGCTATGGGCAAGAGTAAAAAAACAAACCAATGGCCATTATCTACCCATTGATCAAAATCGCGTTTTAGGGTGGGTTTATCCGCATCGTCTTTATGTTCGCGCGGTTTTAGAAAGTCAATATCGCTATTGTTGTTAGATATTTCGTGGTAGCGGCCATGCAAACGTTCAGTTAATTGTGTCAGCTCTACGCTATTCAGTTGAGTGGTAATAATAGCGCCGGAATTGTCGCGCAAAAATCCGCCATTGGGGCTTGGGATAGGTGCTGGCTGAGTGGTGCCTACACCTAAAATACTTAACTGAATTTTTTTGCCCGCGAGCAGGCTTTGAATTTTATCGAAGGCTTCAGGCACTACACCATCAGTCACCAATAAAATATCGCCTTGGGTTGCACCGGCATCTTGAAATAGTTGAATGCTGCGAGCGATAGCGTCTTCAGTGTTGCTGCCCTGTAAGGGCATAATGTTTGGGTGCATGGATGATAAGAGGCTAATAATTGTTGCGCTATCATCACTAATGGGCGTTACCGTATGGGCTTCACCTGCATAGGCGACTAATGCTGTTTGGCCATCTTTTCGTTCGCGTAATACATCCGCAATTTTCAAGCGCGCCCGCGCTATGCGTGAGGGTTTTACATCTTCACTAATCATTGAATAGGAAAGGTCGAGCAGAATCACCAGTGCGTTTTGATTTTTTTCGATAGGCGTTGGGCGCTTAACCCAAGATGGGCCTGCAACTGCAATGCAACTAATAATCCACGCAAATAATAAAACCCAGATTAGAAATTTTTTTGTCTGTACGGTTTTGCCATCGAGTAAAAACGGCAAGAGTTCGGGCGCGATAAGTTGCTGCCATTGGTAAGCTTTGCGTTTTTCTCGCCATAAAAAAATGCTTAAGAATAGGGCAGGTAGGAGCGCAAACAACCACAGCGGGCGCAACCAATGGAACTGCGTGATTATCAAATTGTATTGTTCATATAAGAAGTTCAAGGTGCAACTCCTTGTTGTTGGTTCACAGGTTGGTTGGCATTTTGAGTGCGAGCATGGCGAATCACCGACGCAAATGCCCAGCACAAGCTCAGTAACAAAGCGACCGCCAATGGCAAATAGAATAGGCTTTTTATAGGACGGAATTTCTCCTCTTCTGATTCTATTGGCTCCAAACGATTCAAGGTTTGGTGAATCTCATGCAGCTCTTCTAAATTACGTGCGCGAAAATATTGGCCGCCGGTTTTTTCGGCAATGGCACGCATAGTGGGTTCATCTAAATCAGCTGATGGATTTACTCGGCGTGAACCAAAGAAGCCGTTATCCACCATCATTTCATCGGCACCAAAGCCTATGGTGTAAATTTTTACGTGTTCTTTTTCAGCGAGCTCTGCCGCTTTAATGGGCTCAAGTTCGCCGGCAGTATTTGCCCCGTCGGTTAATACAACCAATACACGTTGTGCATCGGGGCGAGAACGTAAACGTTTGATCGCAAGACCTATGGCGTCGCCTATTGCAGTTTGTTCGCCAGCAAAACCAATTTGCGCTTCTTGCAATAACGTATTCACGGTTTGACGATCATAAGTCAGTGGTGCCTGTAGATACGCTTGAGTGCCGAATAGCACTAAACCAAGCCGATCACTCTTGCGGTTCTTTACAAAGTCGCCAACCACCATTTTCACTGCATCCACACGTTGAATGGCTTGACCTTGGTATTGCATATCTTCAATTTTCATACTGCCGGAAATATCTACCGCGACTAATAAATCCCGGCCGCTGTTGGGCATACTAATCGGCTCGCCAATCCACCGCGGGTTGGCAGCAGCGAGTACTAAGCCCGCCCAAATTAACCACAGCAAAAAAGTACTGGCCAGTTTTTTTGAGCGCAGAGAATGGGTTTGGGTTTCTAAAGATTTTACTTGCGCAAAAAAAGGTACACGCAAAGCGGCATCATCTTTTTTTTGTGCCGGCAATAGCATAACCAATATGGGTAAGGGTAAAAGCGCCAGTAACCAAGGCCATTGCAATTCAAACATGATGCTCGGCCTCGATGTTTTTTTCAGTTGTTTTAGTTTTTTTGGTGCGCTGCCATTGATTCCGATGTTCTTTAATCCATAAAAGGCTCAACTGATGCAGTGCATTGCGATCAAACTCTGGATTCTTTTGATAGGGACCAATCAATAAGGCAGTACCTACACCTTTGCTAAATTGCGAATTGGTTTTTATGCACTGCTCATCTAACCATTCCAAAAAATCATTGCCTTTTACACTTGGGTTGAATTTATTGCCAAATGCACTTAGCGCGGTACGCCTTAGAAGAATACTTAAGGCTTGGAGGTATTCTGAGCTTTGTTCGCCACTGTATTGCTTGAAGCTTTTGTTTAATTCTGCAATAGCCAGTGCGCGGTAAGCATTGCGCAATTTGTTGCGCTTAATAAATAACACTAACGACGCTACACAGACAATAATAACAAGTAGCAATAGCCACCAGCCCCAAGCGGGCGGCCACAAGCCAATTTCTGCGGGTAAATGAATATCCTGCAGTTCAGCCAAAGGATCCGGCGCGCCAGCGTTAGTAGGCGGCATGGATAATTGAGAAAGATCTTGTGAATTCATAAGCAGTTATTTTCTCGCTGCAAATCGTTCGCGCAACAATTGCTGCAGGTTATCGGTAGTTGCATAAGAAAGTAGGGGAATCGCCAAGCGTTTGGTGCTGCGCGTTAAAAACTCCAAACGGCTGCTGTAGGCGGTTTGATAAGCCTGTTGAAAGCGCGTTTCATCCGTAGGTAATTGCAAGCGTGCAGTGCCATCGCTCACGGTTAAGCGCGCATTACTTTGCAGCTGTTTTTCTAAGGGATCAAATACATGGATGAGCGTGACATCGGTGTGGCGCGCCAACTCAAATAATTGTTGCTCGCAGCTTTGATCGTAATCGTGAAAGTCGCTCACAATAAATAAAGCGCAACCCGGTTTGGCGATTCGTCGTGCATCGTTGAGTAAAGTGTTTAAGCTTTTACTATTGGGTGCAGCAATGGGCGATTGTAATTGCTGATTGAATTCTTGCAGTTGGTGCAACAATTCCAAGACCGCATGTTTACTGCGACGTGGGCGAATATCGCGCTGGGCAGTATCACCAAATATCAAACCACCAATGCGATCACTATTATTCAACGCCGCCCAAGCTAAATTAGCCGCTATGTGTGCAGCCAACACGGATTTAAAACAGCGCTGACTGCCAAAGAACATAGGCGCGCGTTGATCCACCAATACAAACACAGGGCGCTCGCGCTCTTCGCGATAAAGTTTCGTATGTGGAACTTGCGTGCGTGCAGTCACTCGCCAATCAATACTGCGTACATCGTCGCCAGCTTGATACAAACGCACTTCTTCAAAATCCATTCCGCGCCCGCGAAAACGCGTGCGCTCTGCGCCATTAAGCTGGCTTTTTACGGCGCGCTTCACAAACAAACGTAAATCCTGCGCGGCAAAACGCACCCGCAAAAGACTGCTCAAATCTACGTAAGCGCCTTTGGGATTTAACTGCGCCAGTTGCTCGCTTATTTTTAAACCGGATTGCTGCATAGTTATTGCGTCTCGCGTTTTACGACAAAGGCACAGCACTTAATAACTGGTCGATAACTTTATCGCTGTTGATACCACTGGCTTCTGCTTCAAAACTCAAAATTAAACGGTGGCGCAAACAATCGTGAATCACCGCTTGTACATCATCAGGGCTGACAAAATCTTTGCCTTGTAACCATGCGTAGGCGCGAGCGCAACGGTCGAGTGCGATAGTGCCGCGTGGACTGGCACCGTATTCCAACATCTCGCTCAAGTCTGCGCTGTAATGTGCAGGTCGACGGGTAGCGTTAATCAACTGAACGATATATTCCTCAACGCTTTCTGCCATATGCAATTCAAGAATTTCTTTGCGTGCAGTCATGAGTGTCGTTTGGGTAATGGTGGCCGGAGTTGCGCTTGGCACTGCTGCGGCTTCATTGCGAACCAGTTGTAAAATTCGGCGTTCAGCAGCGACATCGGGATAATCCACATTCACATGCAACAAGAAACGGTCGAGTTGAGCTTCTGGAAGCGGGTAAGTACCTTCTTGCTCGATGGGGTTCTGGGTCGCCATCACCATAAATAAAGCAGGAAGCGGGTAGGTTTTACTGCCGACGCTGACTTGGCGCTCGGCCATAGCTTCTAACAAGGCCGACTGAACCTTCGCGGGCGCGCGGTTAATTTCGTCTGCCAGTACCAAGTTATGAAAAATCGGCCCTGGTTGGAACTCAAAGGTGCCTTGCTGAGGACGGTAGATGTCAGTGCCCGTGACATCTGAGGGTAATAGGTCAGGGGTAAATTGAATACGGTGAAAATCCCCTTCAATGGCCTGCGCCAAGGTTTTAATGGCTTTGGTTTTTGCCAAGCCGGGGGCGCCTTCCACTAACAAATGACCATCGGCCAAAAGAGCGATCAATAAACGCTCAACCAAATGCTCTTGGCCAATAATTTGATCGTTCATCCAGAGCTTTAGGGTTTGGATTTGCTGGAAATTACTCATAAACATGCTCACAAAGAAGAGTGCCTTCAGGTTGAATCAAACAATAAAAATCCCAAGCGAATACTGCCAAGCGCGGCGGGTAGACCGCAACATTTGGTGGCAGTTCCTTTATTTTTCAATAGCTAAGGTGAACGGAATTTTACATTTATCGCGTTCATCAGTCTGTGATCAGGCTAGCGGTCAATTTATGGGCTAGGCTTAAGGCAATTGCGTGGATATTACGCTGTTTTAATCCATTAGGTTGGCGAGGAGTTTTGGTGTGAATAGTCAATTGGTTGCCTCACAAGATTTAGCCGCGTTTGTGCAAGATTTACGGCTCTTCGCAAGTGAGAGAATCCCTGTGGGCGAGCTGGAGGGATTTATTAAATTCACGGAATACTATTTTTCGCGTTTCCCGTTAGATGAACTGGCTGGTCGTTATTTAGGCGATGTGTTCGGCAGTGTCTATCAATGGTGGCGATTTATTCAGCATTTCGATGGTGCTCAACCAAAGGTAAGTTTAATCAACCCCAAACTGGATGTAGAAGGCTGGGTTTGTCCGCATACGGTATTGGTGGTGCATCAAACCGATATGCCCTTTTTGGTAGACTCCATTCGTATTGAACTCAACCGCCGCAATATTGCAATTCATGCGATTAAAAGCACCGTGTTCAATGTTAACCGCGACGCTAAATTTCAGCTGGTAGATATTTTAGACGCGCCTAACGTTGAACAAGCCTCTAGTAAAGAGGCTTTTGTTTATCTTGAGATAAATTTACTAACACTGAAAGTTGAGCTTGAGGAGATCACCCAAAGTTTATTGTCGGTATTAGCTGAGCTCAGTGTGGTCGTGCGTGATTTCAAACCCATGCTAGAAGCGGTAACTGCAGCAGAAGAAAATTTAAATCATGCGAGCAAATCAGTCGTTGTTTCTAATGTCAGTGAAAGCCAGGCGTTGCTGGCGTGGTTGCGGGATAGTAATTTTACGTTCCTTGGCTACAGCGAATACGAATTTTGTGAACGCGAAGGTAAGAAATGTTTACGCGAGAAAGTGGATAAACGATTAGGTGTATTTTCTTACAAAGGCGGAGAAGCAAATTATGCTGAGGCAGATGATTTAAATGCGGGTATGGCGCGCTTTCATCTTGCGCCGCAGGTGTTAACTTTTTCTAAATCATCGGTGCGCTCGCGTATCCATCGATTAGCTTATTCAGATTACATTGTTGTTAAGCAATTTAATGATAAGGGCGATATGGTAGGTGAAATGCGCTTCCTCGGGTTATACACCTCCAGTGTGTACACCATGATGCCGAGTAAAATTCCTTTGGTGCGAAATAAGGTCAGCAAAGTGTTTGAGCGCACAGGCTTGAATGCGCACAGCCATGACGGAAAAGCACTGCAGCAAATTTTAGATACTTTCCCTCGCGATGAATTATTTTTAAGCAATAGCTCAGAACTCTTCGAGACCGTCACGGCTATAGCGCGCATTAACGAACGCTATATGGTGCGCTTGTTTATGCGGCCCGATCCCTTTGGGAAATTTGTGAGTTGTTTGGTGTATGTCCCAAGAGATGTATTCACCACGCAAATGCGCTTACGTTTTCAAACGGTGATAGGGCAGGCAATAAACTCAACGGAATGCGATTTTAATACGCATTTTTCGGAATCGATTTTGGCGCGGGTTCATCTGGTCTTTAAGCTTGATACGCGCCTACCGCTCGACTACAACCAAGAAAAGCTTGAGCGTCAAATTCGCGAAATTTCTCGTTCATGGGAAGATCACTTGCAAGGCTCATTGATTGAGTCTCATGGTGAAGAAAAAGCCATGACCTTGCTGCATGAATTTCGCGATGCATTTTCGTCATCTTATAAAGAGCATTTTGAGTCGCGTACAGCGGTGCACGATATTGCTTCCATTGCGGAATTGGCAACTAGCGATGATATAGCCATGAGCTTTTATCAGCCTGTTGGCGCTGAACCTAATATTGTTCGTTTTAAAGTATTCCGCAAAACCAAAACTATTGAGCTCTCCGATATTATCCCGCTGTTAGAAAATTTAGGATTGCGGGTGTTGTCAGAGAACCCTTACGCCATTCATAAAAAAAGTGATGACGTTATCTGGTTACACGATTTCAAATTGAGTTATAGCTTACCCGGTGTAATTGACGTGCTCGGCGTTAAGGAAATATTCCAGAAGGCGTTTTCTGCTGTTTGGCATAAACGAACTGTAAATGACGCCTTCAATAAGCTTGTGCTAAGTGCAGAATTAAACTGGCGAGAAGTGTTTGTATTGCGTGCATATGCAAGCTATATGCACCAAACCCTTTTTAACTTTACCGAACATTACATCGCTAATGCGTTGGTAAACCAACGCGATATTGCTCGCTTATTAATTAATCTGTTTATTACGAAATTTGATCCTACCTTCAATGCCTCACAAGAAGAGCGCATTAACAACATTAATCAATATCGTGATGAGATTCTTACGAGTCTGAATAGCGTTAGTAATCTCAATGAGGATCGCATACTACGCCGTTTTCTAGCCTTGATGGACGGTAGCTTGCGCACCAATTACTTTCAATTGCAGACTGACGGCAATCCGAAAGAATATTTGTCCATTAAGTTAAGCCCGCGTTCGATTGTGGATATTCCTGAGCCCCGCCCACTCTATGAAATTTTTGTGTATTCGTTGCGCGTGGAAGGCGTGCATTTGCGTGGTGGAAAAGTGGCGCGCGGTGGATTGCGCTGGTCAGACCGTCTGCAAGATTATCGCACTGAAGTTTTGGGTTTAGTGAAAGCACAGCAGGTTAAAAACGCTGTTATTGTTCCTAATGGCGCGAAAGGCGGTTTTGTATGTAAGCAGCCACCGCAAGCCGGTGGGCGAGAAGCTGTTCAGCAAGAGGGTATCGCCTGTTACAAAATATTTGTGCGCGCCTTATTGGATTTAACGGATAACCTTGTTGAAGGCAAATTAGTGCCGCCAAAAAATGTTGTACGTTACGATGAAGATGACCCCTATTTAGTGGTGGCGGCAGACAAGGGAACCGCAACGTTCTCTGATATAGCTAACAGTATTTCCGCTGAGTACAACCACTGGTTAGGCGATGCCTTTGCATCTGGGGGCAGCCAAGGTTATGACCATAAAGGTATGGGGATTACTGCGCGCGGTGCGTGGATTTCGGTGATGCGCCACTTCCGCGAAAAAAATATCAATATTCAGCAAGAAGATTTTACGGTCGTTGGTATAGGCGATATGGCGGGCGATGTATTCGGTAATGGCATGTTGTTATCGCAACATATTTGCTTAGTCGCGGCATTTAACCATATGCATATTTTTATTGACCCAACACCAGATTCCGCAAAAAGCTTTGTGGAGCGCCAACGTCTATTCACGACACCAAAAACAACCTGGGCCGATTACGATAAAACGCTCATCAGTAAGGGCGGTGGTATTTTTAATCGCGATGCAAAAACCATTGCTATTACGCCGGAGATGAAACAAGTATTTGGTATTTATGAAGATAACCTTACGCCCACCGAATTAATGACCAGCTTATTGAAAGCGCCTGTCGATTTAATTTGGAATGGGGGAATTGGCACCTATGTCAAATCGTCTCATGAAACTCATGCAGAGGTGGGCGATAAAGCTAATGATAGTTTACGTGTAAATGGCGTCGAGTTGCGCGCTAAAGTATTTGGAGAAGGCGGCAACTTGGGTATGACTCAACGTGGCCGTATTGAATACGCGTTAAATGGCGGAGCCTGTAATACTGATTTTATCGATAACGCCGGTGGCGTAGATTGTAGTGACCATGAAGTCAATGTGAAAATTCTGTTAAACGAAGTGGTTAGTAGCGGTGATTTAACATCCAAGCAACGCAATCAATTATTAGCAAGCATGACCAATAATATTGCGGACTTGGTGTTAAAGAATAATTATCGCCAAACTCAGGCGATTAGTATTGCTGAAATGGAATCTCTAGCACGCGGTGCCGAATACAGACGCTTCATGTCTAATTTAGAAAGTCAAAAACGGCTGAATCGCAAATTAGAGTTTTTGCCCGCAGATGATATTTTGTTGGAACGTCAATCGCATAGTTTGGGCCTGACTCGTCCGGAATTATCCATTTTAATTTCTTACGCTAAAGCGGTATTAAAAGAAGATTTAGCGGCAGATAATATTGCTGACAACTCTTATGTTGCCAAAGCGGTGGAAGGTGCATTCCCTGAAAAAATTGCTGCAGAATTTTCTGTTCCGCTTTATAACCACCGATTAAAACGTGAAATTGTTGCAACCCAAATTGCCAATGACATGGTCAATAATATGGGGATTAGTTTTGCGCAGCGCTTAATCGAATCAACCGGTGCAAGTGTGGGTGATGTGGCTAAGGCTTATATTGCTGCGCGCGATGTGTACCAAATGGAACAATTTATTTTGGATTTGCAGGCGCTGGATCATCAGCTTCCTGCAAAAATCCAATATGAGCTAATGATTAATATGATGCGCAGAGTGCGCCGCGCGACGCGCTGGTTTTTGCGCAATCGCCGCAGCAATATAGACCCTGCTGTAGAAGTTGAATTCTTTGGCCCAGCGGTCGCTAGCATTTCAGCACAATTGCCTGTTCTTTTGTTAGGTGGGCAGCTGGAAGAATTACAAGGGCAATATCAACGTTTACGAGAGAGTGGTGTGCCGCAAGATTTAATTGTGCGCGCATCTTCAGCATCCTATTTGTTTTCAGGGTTTAGTGTTGCAGAAGCGGCAAGACGAAGTGGACGCGATATTGTTGCCGTTACTCAGCTGTATTTTTTACTGAGCGATACGTTGAGTTTACCTTGGTTTGCTAATCAAATTGCGAGCTTGAAGGTGGAGACATTTTGGCAAGCTATGGCGCGCGAAAGTTATATGGATGATCTTGAATCACAATTGCGATCCCTCACCATATCGTTAATTGAATCCACTAATGAATCAACCAATATTGCTGATTTACTTGATTCATGGAGCAGCCAACAATCCATTTTAATTAATCGTTGGAAATTAATGGTTAATGAGTTGCAGGCTGCAAGCGGAACTGATTTTGCTGTTTTTTCAGTTGCTTTGCGCGAGCTGTTAGACTTGGCGCAAGCCACGCAGCACTGTGAAATCGTTTTCTAAAGAGTGTGGCTAAGATCTATTATATGAGGTAGTTTTGAATGGGTGGCTTATTGGTTCCTGCTGTTGCGATTGCGAATAAAATGTCGTTTACCGCCAAGCTTTTTATCGCAGTCTTGATATTTCTTGTGCCTTTTATTGTGATGTTAAATGTCAATCTATTTGAGTCATGGGCTGACATTAAGAAGATTGAACGGCAGCAGGATGGTTTTGAGATTATTGTCCAGCTAAAACCTATGGCTTTAGATGTGGCCAAGCATCGCGGCAATATGGCCCAATATTTGGCGGGCGCCTCGGATAAAGAAAGTGCAATCTTGGCAATTGAGAAATCCTTCGATGAGAATCTTGATGCTTTAAAGAAAATAGCTGCATTGAATCAATATGATCTCGCAAACCTCAATGAAATGGTTGCTCAATGGCAAGCGCTAAAGTTGGCGCAGAATAAATCTGCTATAGGGGCTAAAAACTTCCAGGATCATTCGGAGCTAGTAGGGACGCTGCATCATATGGTTGCTTTGGTGATGACTGATTTTAAGTTGGTTATGCAAGATTCAATCACAGATCATTATTTACAAAATATTATGGCTCAGGGTATTCCAGAGTTGCAGGAAGAGCTGGGGAAATTGCGCGGCAAAGGATCAGGGTCTTTAGCTGATAAGGCACTAGCAGCCAATGAAAAAATCATTGTTGGGAGTTTATTGTCCACAGTGCAACGGTTGAATAATTCGCTCAATCAAAATATAAGTCTCTTGTTTAAAGACTCTACGGAGCAAGATAAATTAAGTAATGATTTGACAACTTATCGCAATCTTGTGCAGCAGTTTATTGAAGTTACCGACACGCAAATCGTTGCTAGCGATGAAGTAACATTATCAGGTACGGCGTATTTTGAGTATGGCACTAAAGCCATTGAAGCCTTGGGTGCATTTGATAAGCAAGTTGCGGATGAGTTTAATCAGCGGATGCAAAAGAGGCATGATGAAAAATATTTCAACAACTTGTTGCTTATGATGTTAGCGCTAAGCATTACGGGTTTAGGTATATATTTCTCATTGGGCATTCTCACCTCCCTAAATATTAATGCCAAGCAATTAAATGATGCGTCACATAAGCTACAGGAGGGTGACTTTTCGACAAAGATCATTTTGGATTCGGAAGATACCTTGGGTGAAGCGGCGGAAAGCCTTACTGATATGATCGCCAGTGTCGCCTTACTATTAAATAACATTAAAAAATCAGCTCATGATGTAAACGAGTTGTCGGTTAAAATTCAATCGGTGTCTGACACTAGCAAAAACGAATTAGACCAGCAAAATCTTCAAACTCAACAAGCGGCATCGGCGGCAACAGAAATGGCGGCCACGGTGCGCGAAGTTGCCAGAAGTTGTGTTGAGGTAACCAATGCAACAGATATCGCTCATGAATCTGCATTAGAAGGACAAACAAAAGTTAAGGATGCGATTACCAAAATAAATACGCTTGGAGCCGATGTTGAAAAGGCCAAAAATATTATTAGCCAAGTGCAAAACGATGTAACGGATATTGGTGCTGTATTAGAAGTTATTCGCAGTATTGCAGAACAAACTAACTTGCTAGCATTAAATGCTGCTATTGAAGCTGCACGTGCGGGTGAGCAAGGGCGCGGTTTTGCGGTGGTTGCCGATGAAGTGCGCTCGCTGGCAAAGCGTACCCAGGACTCAACGGCAGAAATTCGGTCAGTGATTGAAAAGTTACAGGTGGGTGCGGTGAATGCGGTAAATATTATTCACCAGAGTTTCGTGGGGGCTCAAGACTCTGTTGATAGCGCAATGAGTGCAGGGCAGTCGCTAGAAAAAATCGTGATGGGCGTAGATTTTCTGCGCAATTTAAACACGCAAATTGCCACTGCTGCAGAGCAGCAGGCGGCTGTGGCTGAGCAGATGTCGCGCAACACCCAACACCTTAGCGATTCCTCTGAAAATATTTTAGGACAAGTGGAAAAAACGGTAAGCTATAGTGCAAGTTTACGTAAGGGTGCTATGAGCTTACTCGAAAATACTATGAAGTTTAAAACCTAAAGAGCGGTACGGGTAAACTAAGAGGAAAAGCGTTTTGCGTTCAATTATTGTCCCCTTACGAATTCAGCCAGACGAGTTTCAGCGGCTTTATGAGGGTAATGTTAAAGATGTGAGCGCACGCAGTATTGATGGGCTGCGTGTGCGCTTCCCTGCCAATATCCTACGACCATTTGTAACGCATTCGGGCATATCAGGTACTTTTGCCATACATTTCTCTGACGATAACCGTTTTCATAGCATTGAAAAAATCGACTAGCTACAAGGATTCCAGTATCCTGCGCGCCAATTTATAGTCATTTTTCTCGGGCGTTGGGGCCATCTCTATGTATTCACACATTCGCGATTTACTGTTCAAGCTGGATGCTGAAACCTCCCATGAATTCAGCTTGGATCTTATTGGCGCTGCCGAAAGATTGCAGCTCATCAACTTATGCTTACCCACCATCGCGGCCAACCCCGTAGAAGTTATGGGAATTACCTTCCCCAATCCTGTCGGTCTAGCTGCAGGTTTGGATAAGAATGGCGATTACTTCAATGCTTTGGGCGCTATGGGTTTCGGCTTTGTGGAAATCGGCACTATTACGCCCAAGCCACAAGCGGGTAACCCAAAACCACGTTTGTTCCGCATCCCTGAAGCTCAAGCAATCATCAATCGTATGGGCTTCAACAATAAGGGGGTTGATCACTTGGTTGCGCAAGTTAAGCGTCGCCGCTTTAAGGGTGTACTGGGAATTAATATCGGCAAAAATGCTACCACTCCCGTTGAAAATGCTGCAGATGATTACGTGATTTGCATGCAAAAAACCTATGCTCATGCGGATTACATTACGGTGAATGTGTCATCGCCTAACACCCAAGGTTTACGTGATTTGCAATTTGGTGATTCATTGAATCGTTTACTTGAAACCATCAAAAACGAACAGAAAAAATTGCAGGCGGAACATGGTCGTTACGTTCCCGTTGCAGTAAAAATTGCACCGGATATGGATAGCGACGCTGTAGCTCAAGTTGCGCAAAGTTTATTGGCGCAAGGCATTGATGGTGTCATAGCCACCAATACAACTATTGGCCGTGAAGGCGTAGAAGATTATAAAACCAGTGTAGAAACCGGTGGTTTAAGTGGTTTGCCCGTGCGCGATAAGAGCACTCGCGTAATTCGCGCGCTCTACGCTGAGCTAGGCGAAAAGTTACCGATTATTGGTGTGGGCGGCATTGCTGATGGTGCAAGTGCTGCAGAAAAAATTAAAGCAGGTGCGAAATTGGTTCAGATTTACAGCGGTTTCATTTACCGCGGGCCAGCGCTAATTCGTGAATCTGCTGAGGCGATTGCGGCGCTGAAAGTTTAATAGATTTAAAAACGAAAAAGGCCTCAGTCAAGAGGCCTTTTTTTGTAGCTCGATTTCGCCAATCAGCGAATTATTTTTTCAGAGATGTAGATGTGTTTGTAATGTAGTTGCTGATCCAATCTGGTTGATCAGCCGGCCGACGCCATGGCAGACATCGGTTGTAAATTGTTGAGTTTTTGAACTTGAGCCATTCGGTTCAGTCCATCCCATTGGTCTATGCGTGATTCTCGCCAGCCATTTAGCCATTGCTGTCGAGCTATACCTGTTTCGTGGGGGCATAAGCTTCGCGATCGACCGTCTATCCCGGCTTGGTAGCCTTTCGCGAATGCGCGTTCAGTTTGATCTCGTTTCTGACTTTTCATCCTATAAAGCACCTCTTTATCGAATCTATTAGATTACAAAGAATTAAAGTTATATGGACATCTTCAACGACTTGCTACAATACCTCCTTTGGTGATTACAGCGTTTAATAAAGCCCTGCACCTCTG